>CAMDCQ010000004.1 GCA_945890595.1 Chitinophaga pinensis | reverse complement strand
TGATTTTATTGTAAGGCAAGGAGGAGTTTTGGAAGTTGTTTGCTCAGGAACGTCCTTTATACTTAACTTTAATGGAGACATGGAAGTTTATGGAACTCTTGATCTTAAAAAATGTGATTTGCGTGTTTTTGCCAATACAAGTATTACAGGAACTAGAGTATTAATAGCAAGTAATGCCAGCTTTACCATGCACGAATCTACTCATTGTACTATATTTTCTGGTGCGAAAAAGTTTATAATTGAGCAGAACGCAAATATCGTTATGAACAAGGCTAATTTCACATCGTATAGTCCAGATAATCAAGTAAATGGAGAGATTAATTTGCAAGAAAGTTATTTGCAGTTTAGAGACGATGTTAAATTCTCAAGTAATGGTGAACTTACAAGCATAGGTGGTAGCATCTTATGTTTTGAGAAAGCAAGTTTTATAGATTTATTTAAGTTTGAATGTAATCAAACAAAAATCACACTTGCAGGAGACTTAGATATAGGAAGTACAAACAAAATTCACTGCATTAATGCCTCCACTTTACAACTAGGGGATTATAGTAAAACAGTTACCGTTAAAGGCGAGATTTATATGGAAAATTCAACAACTTCACTACAAGCGAGCACGGTAAATTTATACGGAACTTTAAATTTTAACAACTCTGTTTTTTCTCTAATTGAACTTGTGCTGCTGCATCCATCAGGTATAATTGAGTCTGACAACTCCATTTTTGAATTTCACCCCAATGCAGAAATTAGGCTAAGTGCCTCTTGTGGTAGTTCAATAAAAGCAACTAGTACTATTTTTAAACCAAAAAACATAGGAGCAACTTGGAAAGGTATTACCTCTGATGGAAATGTTAATTGTTATCCAATAGTATCACAATACTCACAAGCTCCTCAAATAGATAACAATGGCAATTGTACACCTTTAGATTGGGAAGGTGTTCTTAATAAAGATGTTAGTTTAATTGAGTTAACAGGATGTACTTTCGAAAATGCGTTAATAGCGATAGATGCAGATGGAAAATCAGGTTTCGGAAGCAGTGCAAATCATAGAGGTGCAACTATTATTAGAGTGAGAGGTACTTCTTTTACGAATTGCCAAACAGGTATCCGAATAAAGGATTATGCTAATAGCAATGGAGACCCAAATGCTAGTTATATTATGACATGCGATTTTATAACCAATGATGATTATCCATTTCTTAAACAAGAGCTAACACATATAGTGTTGCACAATCTTGGTAAATCAGGCGTAAATATAGGAGGTTGTATCTTTACTAATTCTATGAGTACGCAAGAGCAAGACCTAGATAGAGGAGTAGGTATAAAAGTGTTTAAGGCTCGCGAATCTGTAGCACACCATGGTGATAAGTGTAAGGATGTACAAGGAAACGAATGCCCAGATAATAGCTTTGCGAACCCATTGCAATCTCGTGATAATAAGTTTCATAACCTAAGCTACGGAGTACAAGTAGATCAAGGCTCTAAAACGGACTACTCTGCCTCTATTCGGTTTTCGGATTTTTATGACTGTTATAGAGCTATAGATGTGAAGAATTCAGAAAATACTCCTATCAACGAGAATAACTTTACACTCACTCAAAGCAATTATGCGTCTTATTTTACCAATGCAAATCCTGCAGACAGGTATTTTATTAACCTACAAGAGTGCGGTGGATACACCATAGCTGAATGTGTAATGACGGCTAATCTTGATGCTCAAACAGATGAAATGACCTATATCCAATCTATTAATGCTACAGGTCTTCCTGTATATAATTCTAAAATTAAAGAAAATAAGTTTCACAACAATAATGCTATAGGTATATCCAACGGTGTAGTGCTTCAAGACTATAGTCGTGGTAATGATATTTCGTGTAACAAGTTTTTTGATCTTACCACAGATATATGGGTGAAAGGTAACTCTTCAATGAGTCATTTGGAGAAAATTCCAAAAAGTGGAAAAACACATTCTGGAAATATTTATTCAAAAGAAGCTATTAGTGGAGGGAATCCAGATTTTGTGGTCAATGTAAGTAGCAATGCAGCAATAATTGACTATATCCCTTATGGAGCATCTATTCCTATTTATGCAGGCTTGGTCGGTCATGATAGAGATGATGATCTCCCAAATTGTTCTTTTGATTGTAAAGACAATGAGAATACTACAACCGCATCTGATGAAACACTTGGAGTGAAAATCCTTTCCCAGAATGCAAATCTTTGGATATATGAACAAAGTGCAAATGCAATTGCTATTGGTGCAAATGAGAATAAAGTATTTGATGTATGCATTTACAACCTCTATGGACAGTGTGGTGTACAGCTAGAAAAAGTACACTCTAAAACCAGCATAGATGTATCTGGACTAGCAAGTGGTATCTATTTTGTATCGTTGAGAGATAGTGAAGGAGTAGAGAATATCCTCAAATTCATTAAAAAATAATGTTCTCTAAGAACATGAAATATTGTTGGGGAATAATTACACTGCTGCTGTGCAATACAGCAGCAGTAGCTCAGCATTATAAAAAAGTGGGTAGAAGTACAAATGAAACTGGGTATGTCATCTTTGACTCTTCTGGGACATATAACTTAAATCAAGATGCGAATTTTAAGTGGTGTAGTTTTTATGCCAAATCCAATGGGGAGCAATGGTTTTATTATGATGGATTTAATGGAGAAATTAGATCTGAAAGTAACAATTCAAAAATAACTAACGGTACTGTTCGGAAAGGACGATTTAATCCGATTTTGCAATTAACAGATAGTACATATTTAATTTATCATTATTTTGCGGATAGAATAGGGATAGAGGATACAGGCTATATTGTAAAAACAGGTACGGAACTAGAGATAGTGAATACTACTATGTCTCTAGAAGCAAAAGGGCAAGATCGATTTGTAATCAGTAGAATATCTAAATATAAGTATCTTCTGGTTACTGAGAACAGTGAAGGATTAGCAAATGAATCATTTGTGACATGCTATCTGCATGTTATTGATAAGAATGGAGTTCGGCTAACAGATAGTATTACTATAGATACTACTTTTTTTACGCAACCTATCCAATGGGGCCTTCCAGGGCTAAGAACCTACGATTTTTTTGCATCTATGATATTAAACAATAATGCCTCAAAATTATATCTGAGAATAGGAGCAAGAGGAAGGTATATCAAGTATCCTATTAATAAACAATTTTTAGATGCTAAAGGTATAGTAGAAATAGAAATAAATACAGAAGGTAAAGTGACTAGCGGTATGAAAAAACTACGTTACAATGAGCAGTATGATATAAGTTTAGACGAAGATGCAGATCTAGGTGAAAGTCTAAGTATATTCAGTGTTTCGCCTAGTAATAAGATTTTGTACTTTACCATTAACGCTAAGGAAAGTATAGAATCACTTCGTCTAGATTTAGAAACAACAAATAACTTCGCAATTTTAGATCGGTTGGAGAATGATAATATAAATATAAGTACTGGTAAATCTCCTTATGGTCAGATTTATCAGACTGTTCGATACCTTGATATGTCAAAACCCGATGAGGGCCGAGTAATTCATAATGCCAATGAGGCGTCTTCTATTGTGAGATCAACAAATATAAGTCCATTGGATCAAAGTGATTATTTCTATCTCAATTATAGAAGTCCCTACGATTACATGAAACTCTACCATAGTATAGACTATGATTGTGGAGCTGCCGTTCGTTTTCAGAACAAGACAGACCAGTCTGCCGGTATGGATAGTTTTACATGGTATTTCACGTTAGAAGATGGCAGTATGGATACACTCACAGGCTTTGAGCCATCAGTCACCTATACCAAGAGTGGAGACTATTTTTACAAAGTGCTTGGCCTAAGCCAAGAAGGTAGAGAATACGGAGAATGGTACATCGACACGCTAAAAATCCGAATCCCACCCAAACCAGTAGCTAAGTTCATAGCCAAAGACACCATAGTCTGTGCCTACAGCCAAGCCACATTTATAAACCAAAGCACCACCGACACTGTACACCAATCACTAGGCGAAAAATGGGTGTGGACTTTTGGCGATGGCACGTCCAAGACAGTCTTGAGTCCTGAGTCAAAAAGTCCTGTGTCACATAGTTATAAAACTCCCGGCACCTACACCGTGTCCCTTTTCTACTCCAACGGCTTTTGCGATAGCACACTTACTAAGAACCAATATATAAAAGTAGTAGATGCACCTGCACCCGGTTTTACAGTTGACAATATACGTGGCTGCTCACCCTTTACGGTAAATGTTACGGATACCGTTACTAAGAATACCATTCGCAAAGAATACAATTATTATGATGGCAGAGGTTGGATAGATGTGCCTTTGAATCAAGCTAATTTTAGTCAAACCTATCCTGATGCAGGCACCTATTGGATCACCCAACGGCTTTATGGCTACACCGGCTGCGTCACGCAGCTCGATAGTGTACAGGTTTTTGTAACTCCAGGATTTACAGCGTTTGACACTTCGCATATCACTAATGCCACCTATCAAGATATACCCGCACATCCTAAAGCAAAGGAAATAGTCACGCTCACATGGCCGTGCCTAGAAGATGCAGCAGTGCGTTACGATATCTACCGAAACGCCCAAAAAATAGAGAGCATAGTAGCCGATTCGGTGACATGCATATATGGTAATTTGTACTACGACGACAGTTTGGTAAATGCCAAAACGCCCAATACCTACACCGTATTGGCACTGGATAGTTGCGGTACCGCTACGCAACTAGGCAGAGTAGGGCAACCCGTACACCTTACGGGCGAGGTAGTAGGCAATAACGAGCTCAGCATAATACGCTACACCGCTTACCAAGACTGGAATGTAGGAGCGGCAGAACTTAGCTACGACTTGCAAACAGAGGCTGTTTTAGGAGATTGGAAGACCCTAAAACAAGAAAATAGTACAGCAGAGTATCGCGATTATCAATTTTTGGATGCCACTAAAGCAGGCATACAACTGGAGAAATGCTATAGAGTAATTGCCAGATTAGGCGGTTCTAAATCGACTATAAGTAATATCTTGTGTTTGCCGTATTCTCCTGTCATTTTCATCCCCACCGCTTTTTCACCCAATGGCGATAATCTGAATGATGTGTACAGACCTATTACCTTTGGCATTACCCAATATACCATGAGCATATACGACCGCTACGGCCGAAAAGTAGCCGAACTCAACCAAGACAGCGCGGGCTGGGATGCAGCAGATTATCCTATGGGAACGTATATGGTAACCCTACGAGCCAAAGGCACAGACAGTAAGTGGTATAATGCTAAAGAGACGGTAACGGTGGTGCGGTAGTGATATCCTCGTTTTAAGAGAATGAAGAGATTGATTTTTTATGGGTTGTATTAGCTTTGTGCACTTGAACTTCTGGTATACCCTAGGAAAAACATTTTTACCTCAGCTTACTTGGCGTCGAAAAGTAGATGAGAAAGTAGTGTATCTTACTTTTGATGATGGTCCACATCCTGCTATTACTCCTTGGGTGATGACTGAATTGGAAAAAGTAGGAGCTAAGGCAACTTTTTTTGCCGTAGGCGATAATGCTGTCAAATATCCTGAAGTCGTAACGGCTATTAATACCCGAAATCACCAACTTGGTAACCATACCCAACACCACATTAAAGGATGGCAGGTATTAAAGGAGGAATACTTACACGACATAGCTTTATGTGATAAAGCTATTGCCGGAAGTAAGTTGTTTAGACCTCCATATGGCCAGATTAATTTTAAGTCTATAGCCTTACTTAGCCTAGATTACGAGATAATAATGTGGGATATACTGACCAAAGATTACTTGCCTAGGCTAAACACAAACAGAGCGCAAAAAAGAATTCAAAAAGCAACGCGTCCGGGAAGTATTATCGTTTTTCACGATAGTGAAAAGGCAGAGAAAAATTTAAAACTTTTACTTCCTGAGTATTTACAGTTTTTAAAATCAGAAGGGTATTTAATGAAGCTATTATGATTGTACTGGCATACGCTATACTCGGAATATTTTTTGGCATTCAGCTATTTTCTTTGGTATCTATTTTGTTACAAACACCCGCGGTTCTTCAAAAACGTACGCATTTTCCTCAGGTTAGTATTTTGCTGGCTGCTAGAAATGAAGAAAAGCTAATCATTAGAAACCTCGAAGCCATAGAAAAACTCAACTATCCTAAAGAATATCTAGAAGTACTTATTGGCAACGATGCGAGTACCGATAATACGTCTGCACTCATAGCAGAATTTATCCAAGATAAACCTCATTTTAAGTTATTTCAAATTGATAAAACAGTAGGCAAGGGGAGAGGTAAAGCGAATGTTTTAGGTCAGTTAGCACATGAGGCCAATGGAGAATTCTATTTTATCACCGATGTAGATGTGAAGCTTCCAGCGAATTGGATTCTTGGTTTACTTCAAGAATTTACAGATGGTGTGGGCCTAGTAAGTGGCACTACCAAGTGCGAACGTGCCGGTCTTTTTGCTACATTGCAAGGCATAGATTGGCTTCATTTTATGGGATATATTAAGGCTTTTGCGAATGCGGGAATAGGATGCACCAGCGTAGGCAACAATATGGCTGTTAGAGCAGAGGCTTATTGGCAAACGGGTGGTTATGAAGAAATTGATTTTAGTATAACTGAAGATTACAAACTCTTTAAAGAAGTAACGGGCAGAGGCTGGCAATGGCGCACTACGATGCGTGAGGAAACATTGGGGTTGGCTTGGTATATTCCCAATGTAAAAGAAATGCTGCACCAGCGTAAGCGTTGGCTAATAGGAGCTCGAGAGTTACCGCTTAATTGGAAGTTTATGTTGGTGCTGTATGGTTTATTTATACCTGCATTATGCTATGTTTTTTGGGTTAATGCGCAGTTGGCAATGGCACTGTGGTTTAGCAAATTCCTGATTCAGTGTTTCTTTATTATCTTCTTATCGCTAGCCGTACATCGCAGGCCATTTCGTTTTTCTTACTTGATACTCTATGAATTTTATGTGCTGTTAAATACTGCGGCTACAGCCGTATTTTATGCTTTGCCTATACAGAGCGTATGGAAAGGAAGAGCCTATGATGCCGCGTATATTGGAGATGAAAAATAAATGCCACTCGACAGAAATTTAGATTTAAACGTATACTTGTAACGTGTTTCCAGAATTAGTTACCTTTTCCATTCCCTCTTTTCTTCAAGGCTTTTTGCCAGATCATTTTACCTTACACAGCTATGGGCTTATGATAGCCTTGGGTGTTTTGGTTTCTTTTTACATCACCTTGCAAAAGTCAAAACGGTTTGGGCTTGATTCAGATACACTTTCTAGCCTATTTATTTGGGTAATTTTAGCTGCTTTTGTGGGTGGTAAGCTGTTTTTCTTTTTAGAGGATATGGGTAAATTTACTGCCAATCCTAGCTTGATAAAAGGAGCTATTGGTGGTGGGTTTGTGTTTTACGGCTCGCTTATTTTTGCGGTTCCTACTATTGTGTGGTGGCTTAAAAAACAGAAAGTTCCTGTACGCCCATTTTTAGATATTTTGGCGATAGTAGGCCCTGTGGTGCATTCGTTTGGCAGAGTGGGCTGCTTTTTGGCTGGATGCTGTCATGGTAAAGTGTGTACCAGTTGGGTAGGGGTTACTTTTTCTAATCCCGATTCATTGGCTGCTATCAAAAATGTTCCTCTATACCCCACACAACTGTTTGATATAGCGGTAAATATGGTTATTCTGATTACCGTTCTGCTATGGCAACATAAAAAGAAATTTGATGGTCAGTTGTTTTTGATATACCTAATGATGTATGCCGTTGGTCGGAGCATTGTGGAGATGTATAGAGGAGACGATACACGCGGTTTTGTGATAGAAGGTGTGCTTTCACACTCTCAATTTATAGCAATGGGTATTTTGGTGGTGTGTGCCATCGTTTGGAGACGGTGGAGTAAAGATAAAGTGATAATCTAAGTATTCAACTTACGAAGTTAACCTTGCGCTCAAAGCGAATATCAAATCGTGAAGCTAGCATAGGTTCGCCGTCTAGCTGAGCTGCCATCGTGTTTTTGGCTTCTATGGTTATGGTGTTTTGCTGGGTATGATTTACTACGTTTAAATGTAGATGTTTTCCCTTTTTTACTTTGGGTAGATAAAGCAACCGCTGCAGTACGTTTACCTTTTTTATGTGAAGTAATTCTAGTAAGCCGTCTTGCGCATCTGCATGTGGCGCAATGTTAAAATCACCGCCAAAAACGCGTCCATTGGCTGCGCATAGCATAAAGGAAGAGTACGGTTTACCATTGAGTGTGATGTTCTTACTTCTATACCAAAAAACATGTCGCGCTATGGCAATCCAATATTTCATACTTGTCGGAATCCAAGAGGTTTTTCCGTGCATGGATTTAGCCAGTTCTCCGTCAAATCCTACCCCAAATACATTGATAAACTTACGCCCGTTGCAGCTCCATAAATCGATGCTGGTGGTTTTTTGATAAGACCTGATTTTCTCAAAAACCTGTTCATCCTGTGGAGTTAAGGCTAACATTTTGGCAAAATCATTACCGCTACCAGCAGGTATAAGATGGATAGGTATGTCGAGATGAGGTAAGCAGTTGAGCGCAAGATTAAGCGTGCCATCACCGCCAATAATACTTACAGCAGTATAGTTGTTTTCGTGAAATCGCAATGCCAAGTCCTCGGCATCGCTCGTTCCATTGGTTTCGTAGAGGGTAAATGCTAGCTTTTGTGAGGTCAAATAATGGGTGTATGCTTTTAATTTTAGATGTGACTTTCCTCCACGTGCAGCGGGATTAAACAAAATTAAAATGGCTGAATGCGTCAAAATAATTATTTATATTAAAACAAATATCACTTAAAAAACTTGTATACGTAACTTTGACCGCACAAACCATGAAGAGCATTACACTTGTAGGAGGAGGATTAGCAGGATCGCTAGTGGCAGTTTACTTAGCCAAAAGAGGCTATGAAGTAAATATATATGAGCGCAGACCCGATATGCGTAACGTAAAAATACCTGCAGGTAGGTCTATAAATTTAGCACTCTCCGCACGCGGTTTGAATGCACTGCATAAAGTAGGCTTGGACACTGCGGTACTGGCAAAGGCAATACCTATGGCGGGTCGTATGATGCACAGTAAAGAAGGAGACTTAGCCTATCAGCCGTATGGCGCAGAAGGACAAGCTATTAATTCAGTAAGTAGAGCGCATCTTAACGTTCAGTTACTTCAGCTTGCGGATGAATATGAGCATGTACACCAGCATTTTAATATGAAGTGTACTCAAGTAGATTTAGAAACAGGCACCTGTTGGTTTACGAATACAGAAACGGGTGTTCATCAAGAAGTTAAAGCAGATTATGTTATCGGCGGTGATGGTGCATTTTCACCCGTTCGCGATAAAATGCAACGTACCAATAGATTTGACTATTCACAGTCGTATACCAATAGCGGTTACAAAGAGTTGAGTATAGCTGCAACTGAAGATGGTGATTTTGCTATGGATCCGAATTCATTGCACATTTGGCCACGGGGTAGTTTTATGATGATAGCGCTTCCTAATCCAGACAAAACATTTACGTGCACCATATTTATGCCTTATGAAGGTGAAACTGGTTTTGATAACATTAATACGGACGAAGAAATTCTGTCGTTTATGTCGACGTATTTTAACGATGCGATGAAGCTAATGCCAACTTTATTAGAAGACTTTAAATCGAATCCGGTGGGTAGCTTAGTTACCGTAAAGTGTTACCCATGGAATATTAATAAAGCTACGTTGATAGGGGATGCATGTCATGCTATTGTGCCCTTTTATGGTCAAGGTATGAATTGTGCATTTGAAGATTGTGTGGTATTGGACGAGTGTTTAGAAGAATTTGGCGATTGGGAAACGGCGATGCAAGCCTATCAAGTGCGTAGAAAACCCAATGCAGATGCAATTGCCGATTTAGCGCTTCAAAACTTTATTGAAATGCGTGATTTAGTAGGAGATAAAGACTTTTTACATTACAAAAAAGTAGAACACGATATATGTGATTTGCATCCGGATGTATTTCAATCTCAATACGAAATGGTGACGTTTAGTAATCTACCCTACAGTGAAGCTAAAACTAAAGGCGCTCGTAACACTAAACTAGTTTATGAGCTTATTGCGCAGGGACTAGAACATAAAATAACCGATCGAAATTTCGTTAAAGAGTGGTTCGCGTAAGATTGCCTCAAACCATTTCTTACCCCTTATTTTACAACTAGTTTTAACTGCGATTGACCATTATCTGTTTGGATTATGGCAATGTACGTTCCACTGGCAAGCGAATGTTTAATTTCTACATCGCTCACATTTTCTCTGCGTTCACGTAACACTGTTTTTCCAGTAATGTCAATTACTTCCACTTGCAGGAATACACTCTTTTTAGCTAACGATACGTTGAAGCGATCGGTACTTGGGTTAGGAGAAATAAACGCATCTAGCGTTGAAACATCCTTAATATCAATAGTAGAATGAATAAATTTAACGGTATAATCTTCTACTTCGCCATATTTGTCACCACAAGGATCCATATAATCTGAGTAATACTGACTACGTATTCTCATTCGTAAATCAGTATCTAAATTTACATCTTGAGGCGCTTGTATAGTTGCGGTAGCTTTAAAATTAGCTAACTCGGTAAATATAAGTTGCTCGTCATTAGTGAATGACGCATCTCCATTATAGTCTATCCAAGCCGTTACAGAATCACTATCCCAATTATACTGCATCACTACTTCCAATTCGTGTGCGATATTATCGCTCAATTCAAAGCGAGTACTGGTGAAGTCGCCATAATAATCTTGTCCACTTGTATGGGTAGCACCGTTTAAGTTAACCGCTTTGATGTAATCTGAACCTGTTCCCTCTGATCCTATGGCATCACAATAAATAAACTCATGTACTTTGTAATTAAAGGTATAGGTTTCTGATTTTTGTCCAAGGCTAGATGTAGCAATTACTTTAAAGTACAACATGTCCCCTAATTCTTTTCTGCCGATAGGAGTTGCACTCTTCCAGTTATTACCACCTATGTTGGTCATGGTAATTTCGTTGGTAAGTGATTGGTCATTCAAAGACCAAAGTGCTTTCACCTCTGCAAGTGTGCCGGTATATGCTATGGTTGCATGTACGTATTGGTCTACTCCTTTTTTAGGAGTAACGTCATCGGGTATAGAGGTAATAGAAGTGTGTGTAATAGCTGGATAATCATTTCTGCCTACCAGTGTATATTCCCATAAACCTCTGCCATAAGTGGCTGCTCTTAATCGATTACTTCCGTAGTGTATTTCGAGGTCTTTTACGCAAGCGTTAGGCAAATTATTGTTATAAAGAGTCCATTCGGTTCCGTTTATACTTTTATAGTAAATGCCTATTTCTCCACCCACATAAATGTAGGATGAGTCGCTGTGGTCCAGAGCGACGGTAAGCAGTGGCATGTTGTTTAGGTTATACGTAATATTTTGCCAGCTACTTCCTTGGTCAAATGAGATATAAATTTTCTTACCATCATCTTGGTAGCGATTAAAAGTTACAACCATTGTATTTGCATTTTTAGGATCGAAAGCGATGTCGGTAATGGAATATCCAGGTAAGCCCGAACTTATATTTTGCCAAGTAGTTCCTCCATTTGTGGTAAGCCTTATGGAACTTCCGCGGGCAACTGCAATAACATTAGAATCTGTTTCTGCAATAGAAGCATCATACAAAATGTCAATGCCTGGGTTTGTTTTATAACTCCATTCTGTGCCAAATTTATCTCCTTGATAGATAGTATCTGCAAAATGAAGTACTTGCATTTGATTTAGCGGATTAATCAAGAAAGGCGCTTCCCAGTATGCATTGCTACTTCCTCCTTCTGGGTTCTCAGTTCCGTTTCTAGATTGGCCTCCATCGCGCGTGTAACTTCGCGTACCAAATTGCCAACTTCCTAACATCCAGTTTTGATTAAGGGGATGAACCAATGCTTCCATTCCGTCTCCTCCGTTCCATTCGAGCCAGCCATCTTTATTCAAAATACTCGTTCCGTTATCTTGAGAGCCTGCCATGTGCACGCTGTAATCTCCTTGGCTCGTGCCCACGGCGTAAAAATCGCGTATTCCGGTTCCATCATTGAGCTTTGTCCATGTGAAGCCATTGTCTGTACTTTTTGCAAAATACCCATCGGTGGCTACGTAAAATACGCCATTTATACAATTTGCGATTTGCATATCAGCGTGTATGTAAGCACTATTCTGATCATACCATGATGTTGTCCGCGTAAAGGTGTTTCCCCCATCAGTAGACGCTTGAAGGTCTACATAGCCATAAATCATATTATTTACGTTCAGATCAGAAACCGAAAATGCAAAGCAAGTTTCATCCGGATTACTCAAAGCAACAAACGAATTTCCTTGGTTGGTAGATTTGTACACGTTATTGGTAGAAGCTGCATATACGTGGTTGGGTTCTGCTGGAGAAGTAGAAATATAAATTCGTGAATTACTATTGTTAGGAAAGCTTCCTGCATTGCCAAAAGTGACTCCCCCGTTGGTTGATATTTTTAGTAAATTTCGATCTGCTCCCGCGTTGTTGTATACATAAACGATGTCGGTATTGGTAGGATGAAAAGCTACATCTGTCGCATTACCTCCAAACTTAGATTGCCAAGTGTCAAGATTGTCTGTAGAAACAAATAATCCAAGTGAAGTCCCGACAAATACCTGATTGGCAACCGTAGGATGATACCGTAATTTGGTGATTCTAACATTAGATCCAAGTCCTCCCCAGCCTAAGTTAGCAGGCCCAAAGTTAGAGACGGTCCAAGTGGCTCCAGCGTCAGTGCTTCTATATATACCGTGGGTGTACAAAAATCCACCTTGGCACACTGCAATTAGGATTTCATTGGTGTTATTTGGGTTTACATCAAAGGTGAAAACACCTGCTGCGGGTAGAAAATCGGTAGTGTTTTGCCAGGTATTTCCTCCGTTAGTTGATTTCCAAAATCCTCCAGTACTGCTTGCAATATACATTTGGTTGGTATTGGTAGGGTTTACCCAAAAATCTTGCACACGTCCAATGCCTGGTGAGTAATGAGAGGTTATGTTGTTGGCGCTCCATGGGCCTAATTCTACCCAGCCATCTGTAAATGATGCTTTGGTTTTAAGATTGTGTGCTTGGCTTGCAATTTCGGTATAGGTTTTAGTTACCCCATAAAAATCTACGTTTGACCTATCTCCAGAGGGATAAAACTTACTTTCGTTTTCAGCTTTCCATCGTTCAAAATTTTTCCAACCGCTTCCTTTTATCCTTCCGTTGGCGTCAAAGTATGCGTTGGCAGCATCTACCACCTCATAAAAATTATAGGAATTGTCATCCATCATTTCTTGGTAAGAAACTGCTTGCTGTGCAAATGCAGATATACTTGCAAATAGGATGATACTAATGGAAAGGAGGCTGTTTTTAGAACGCATAATAATTTATAAGAACTACGAAAATAGGAAATTAATTGGAACGTCTAACTGCCTAAAGGCAATTGAGATGCACTCAGGTTTCTATGAAAGGTATTTAACAACAAAGGACGGAAATATTCCGCCCTTGTCTCACTAATTAGTTAGTCTATTCAATATTCTTACTGCTTGATGAATTTAAAATTATACATCTGGTTATCAATGGCAAAATCGGCCATGTACATTCCGCTGGCTAGCTTATCTAATCCATGTATCGCAAGTTTGTTTTCGGTGGCATATACCTTTTCAGTACTTATTAATCTGCCATCTAAGCTGTATACGTTTATCGCTACCTGTTGTTCGGTAGCCTGATTAAGCGTTATAGTGAGTTCGTTGAGTACTGGATTTGGATAGAAAAACGGAGTGCGATTAGCCAGTTTATGTTCTATCGAATTGGTGCCTTCTTCATAAACGCGTACATAATCTATATCCATAGACCCTCTGGTGAAATTGGATGATATACTAGATTGTATCGCGATATTTAATAAAATATATTGAGGATCTGTATAGGGCCAAGAACTGGGGTTTTTAACATCCGGGTTATATACAAAATGCACTACGCTGTCTACGCTAAATACGAGTTTATCCTTGGTCCATTCTAGGGCATAAATATGAAATTCGGTAGAGGCCGTTGGTATTACTTGACCGCCTACATTCACCGTATTCCCATAGCTAGAAGGAGTGTGTGTAGCACTTGAAATATAGTTTTGATTGTTTCCCCAATGTTCCATAATATCAATTTCGCCACAAGCAGGCCAGCCCACTTTGCCATAGCCTTGTTGTTCCCAGTAGGCGCCTTTTTCGGCGATATTTTGTCCAAGCGTCCAAATAGCTGGCCACGTACCAGCGCCAGCAAGTAGCTTTGCTCGTACTTCTACCCTCCCGTAGGTGAAAACAAACTTTGAATTTAATCGAGCTGAGGTATGAGTTTTAGTGACACCCTGGTCTGTAAAGGATTCTTTACGCGCAACAAGGTGAAGCATTCCGTCGCTTACATAGGCATTAGAGTCTTGATTGGTATAATGTTGGATTTCTCCGTTGTACCAACTACCTCCTGCAGGTAATTTGGTTTGGTGAAACCATTTGGTGTCATCCACAGATCCATTTACATCAAACTCATCTGACCACACTAATTTAGTAAAAACGGTGGCTGTCATTAGGGTGTCTTGATGAAAGAAGTCATCCATATATGCTACTACTTTATTGTTGTTATTTTCTCCATTGAGTTGAATTACTACTCGGTTAAAATCCACACGTTTGGTAGGGGAGGGAGAATTGCCATCAAGATTTATATAGTTATCGGTGCTGAAATCAAATGTGATCTCCTGCCATTGGTTTAGCTTCACGGTTTTTATGATTTCACACTGAGTAGCCCAAGGACTTGCTAGCTGCCCATTTTGTAATTTGAGCGATACTTGATTGGTTTGATTGCCACTTATTCCGTTTGAAGGTACGTAGAGTTTAAACGAGAAACGTGCATGAGAATTCATGTTGAAATTTTTACTCGCATCCAGTCTAACATTGGCAAATAACCCACCTTGATCATCGTATTTTAAAACAGTAGCGGAGGTATTAATTCCTGAAGGAAAAGGATTTGTAAAAGTAGTATTTATGGTGCAATCATCTCCAAACCAGGTGTTAACATTTCCAGTTCCCTCAAAGTTATCTTGAAGAGTTTGAGCAAATGATGTGGATGCGAATAGGGCAAAGAAGCAAAATAGGGTAATGTTTTTTGGCATGGTATATTTCAGTTAATCCGACTTATAGTTAAATTTACTATATGGTTCGGACATTCAAATTACGCTTAAAAAAAAGAAATAAGCAGTATCCTAATCTTCTTTTATTCTCGTCTCAGAAAAGTGTCTGTGTTAAGTACCAAAATAACGCTTTACCTTACCTTGGTAATAAGGTTGCAACTCAGGCGATACACTTTGTAAAAGTTCGGTTTCTTTTTTCTTTTCGTCCAGATATTTCTGTATGCTCGGCGGAATAGGGCGAGGGGAGTCTTGTCCTTGGTTACTCGTGCGCTTATTGTCTTGTTCTTGCTCTCGTTCTGCTTTCTCGTGCTCACTCAATTTAACCTGGAGTAAATCCATTTTTTTGAAGGTTTCCGCATTCAATTTCTTGTAATACAGGTCTTTTTCTAACTCATCCATTAAGTCTTCTGTCTTCTTAAGATTTCCGAGACTACCTCCTTTACCTTCTTTGTCGAGTTGGCGTTTTAGGTCCTGTAGTTTTTGGCGTATGGCAGCCTGTTGTGCGGCCATCTCAGCAAATTCTTTGCTTCCGGGTTTTCCTTTGCCTTGCTTCTGACCTTCTTCTAGCTGTTTCATTTGTTTGGCTAAGTCATCTTGCATTTTTTTTATGGCACCAGCGCTTGGTTTTTTATTTTTGCCGTCTTTGGGATTTCCTCCAGGCTTTTTGCACTCTGATTTTGGTTTGCCTTTGTTTTGTTTTTGGGCCTTCATTTGCTCTTGCATTTGTTTAAGTGATTCACTTAGCATAAGTGCAAGATTGTTGTAACCCGTCATGGCATACTGCTGATGAACCAAGGCGTAGTCTGTAGTTCGCTCTCCCAGATAAGCCAGAGATTTATCTAGATTTTGGTTTACCTTGGCTATCTCTTCGTTTACAAAAGATTGTATCTGAATATTTCGTTTACTGAGTGCTAGCAAAGAGTCTTCTACCATTTTGGTTTCGTCCTTTATTTTTCGTTGGCTCTGTCGTAGTTCAATGTACTTGGGATTATAATTTTGATTTTCCTTAAAACCCGTCATTACTTTTTCTTGATTAAAAGAAAGTTGAACTAAGTTTTCAAGAATCTGACGAAGATTATTGTAGTCTTCTTCTTGCTGTTCTTCTATGGCTTCTTCCATCTCTTCTTGCATCTCTTCTGCCATTTCCTTCATTTTTTCTGCCGCATCATCCATATCTTCAGCGGCTTCTTTATTTTTGCCCTTGCCTTGTTTTTGCTGAGCCTCATTTAGTTTGTCACTCGCCTTTTGTGCCTTTTCTTCTTTAGGGGGCAAGTCCATTGGACTTTCAAGATTTTCATTTTTTTTCTGGATGTCTTGTAAGTCCTTCTTAACTTCATCAAACTCTTTTTTTATCTTCTCTTGCTCTTTGGCTAAGTCTTCATTTTTGCCTTTTTCTTTTTCTGATTTATCACTCAGCTCTTTTTCTTTTTGAGCGAGCTCGTTTAACTTATCGATGGTTTCGTTTAGCTTTTTTTCTAATTCTAATTCTTTAAAAAGTTCGAGCATTCTATCCATTTCTTTGCTCATTTCCTTCTCGTTAAATTTAAATTGATCAAGGGCTTCCTTAAGCTCATCCTTACGGTTTTCTTGAAGCAGTTTTTCGATCTTCTCCATGAGTTTACGGGTGTCTTCGTCTAGCACTTGATCCATTAGCTTTTCAAGTTCTTTTTGTTTTTGGAGCAAGTCTTCTTGAATAGGATTAAACTCTTCTTCTTTGAGATTCTTTTCTAGATTTTTATCAAATGAGTTTTTTATTTTCTGTTCAAGTTCTTTTTGTTTGTCGAGTAAATCCTGAATTTTTTTCTTGTCGTTCCAATCTAGGTTTTTCTTTTCAGTCAGCATTTTTTCAATACTGTTAATCTCCTTCTCCATCTGCTTGGCATCTGCTTGCGCACCTGCCATTGCACTTTTTATCTCTTTGTTGGCTTCTTCTGTTTTTTCTTTTAACTCCTTAAGCGAAGGCGCTTTATAGGTGCGAACTTCTGATTTAGTAGCTTTAACGCCATTTACTCCATCATTATCCCATACCGTAAAAAAGTACTCTATTTCATCCTCGGCCTGTACATCAACAAGATTTAGATTCCAATAGTGGTAAAAGTTTTGAGTTGTGATATTTTTAGTAAGTCCCACAGGCATCACGCCTGATTTTTCTTTGTTTTCTGCTTTTGATGATTTAGTGAATCGGTAATGAAAGGTAAGCTTACTAAAACCGTGATCATCGCTTATGTCTCCCAAAAAGTAATAAATCTTTTGGCTTAAACTGTCTTCCTTTCTCTCTACGGCTATCTGTGGATACTCGTCAGGTGTTACATTTATTTGGTATGAAATAGAGTCACCTTGTGCCACTGACTCATTTAGAGTCTGTACTTTTAGCACCGTAGATTTCATAAATTTACGTGCAAAAGAGATTTTATTGGAAGCTGGTGTTACGGTAGATCCTTCAGGAGCGATGTGGAGTCCTTTCACGTTTTTGGTATTAAAGTTCCATTGTATAACGGTGCCTTGTGGTACATTTAATTCTCCAATATTACGGACTGTTTCACTGGGAAGTCCCAAGTATGCGGGATAGGTAATGGTGGCACTGTATCCAACTATGCTCGGCTTCAGTAAAACCATTAGTTCGTATTCCTTACTACTAAAACCGCCTGCTTCAAAAAAGATACGCTCCGTTTTTTGAACGTTGCTAAGGGTATAGCCGAACTTTCCATTGGTCACGCCCTGCATTTTGTACCGTTGGTTGCCAACATGAATGTAAGCGTCTTGCGGTATTTTGTTACCTTCTATACTCAGAGGAATGTCTATGGTCTGATTTTGAATAGCCTGTAAATGGTTTAAATTGCTCGTAAAGGTAAATGGCGCTTCGATTTCAAAGTGCGTACCGAAGTGCACAAATCGCTCACTACTCTTCTTAAATCCAGGGCTTACCAAAAGTATAAATACCAACGCAACGGCGGGTAGAAATGCAAACTTTACATACTTGATGTTTTCTTGGAAGGGTATGGCATTACTAAAAGGGATAGGTTTAAGTTCGGCAGTGCGCTGTTCAATACTGGCTATTAATAGTGAATTGTCAATGTTTTTAGCACTTTCTTGTAGTTGTAGGGTGTTTAGTAATTTGTCTTTTACCTCTGGAAAGTGATTGCCTATAAGCAAAGATGCTTCGCGTATGCCAAATTGCCTGTTAACGTTAATCAATCCCAAAACAGGTCGAATAATGTACCATGTTAAAACGGCTATGCATAGTGCAAGGAAAATAAAGAAAAGCGAAGTACGAGTTGATATGCTGAATCTACCCCAATATTCAAAAAAACTAATAGCAAAAAAGAGAATAGCCATTAGTGAAATACTTAAAATAGCACCCTTTAGAAGTTGGTTTTGGTAGTACTTCTTGATGAAGGTTTCCAGTCGTTCTATTAATGCATTTGGTGTCAAGGGCGGGTGCTGTAGTTAACGCGAAGATAAGGCAATTGTTGCTTTGCCCAAGTGTTTCTATGGAGGTGAAGTTGGTCAAAATTTAGTCATGTCTGCATTCTCCAATCAGGTCATACATAGGGTGATTTTGGCAGGCTTCCTTCTTAGATTACTGCTTAATACCGCTCGCGTCTATTGATTTGAGGCTATTTTACTTCAAGCGGGTGTAAATTTCAGGATTGTGTAAATGAAACAGTGTAGTTTACGTTATTTTCGTGCACTTAAATGTTGAGATCATTAAAATTTCTGTTTGTTATTCCATTAATTCTTGGCGCTACTTGCGCAGAAGACCATAAAAATGATAAAATTAATTGGGTTGATTTCAATACAGGATTTAAGCAAGCACAAGTAGAAGGTAAAATAGCGGTCATAGATTGTTATACAGAATGGTGTGGTTGGTGTAAGGTAATGGATAAAAAAACGTTTAGTAATGATACCATTATTCAACGCATCAATGAAAAGTATATCGCAATTAAATTTAATCCAGAATTACCACTCAAATACGATATTGGATCTGGAGATTCCGTAACGGGTCAACAGTTACTTATGGCACTTTCTAACAATAGTCCATCGGGTTATCCGACGTTCTTTTTCTTTGTGCCTCAAAATAAAAAAATGTTTCAAGTGCCAGGATATCAAGACGTATCTTCATTTAATACTACGCTTGATGATTTAGAGAACTATCAAAAATCTGTTGTAAAAACACCTTAAATAAATTGGGAAGAAGAAAAAAAGATAAGCAAGTACATTTTTCGAATGTAGAATTGCTTAGTGCCGGGGGCGAAGGGCATGCTCTAGCCAAGGTAGATGGAAAGGTTATATTCGTCAAATACGGAGCGCCGGGAGATATTGTAGACGTGCAAATAGTAAGTCGTAAAAAACGATTTAGTTTGGCAAATATTACGGCTATGCACAAGGAGTCTGAGCTGCGAGTGAAACCTTTTTGTGAGCATTATGGCGTTTGCGGTGGATGTAAATGGCAACATATAGACTACAAAGCGCAAGCTGAACTAAAAGATACTTGGGCTCAAGATTGCTTGCAACGAATAGGCAAAGTAGAAGTGGCAGAGACATTACCCATTATCGCAGCAAAAGAACAACAGTTCTATCGCAACAAGATGGAGTATACCTTTAGCAACAAGCGCTGGCTCTATGACGGAGAGAATATAGAAGATTTACCACATACCAATGCACTCGGTTTTCATGCTCCGGGTAGGTTTGATAAGGTGCTTCCTATCGTAAAATGCTGGTTGCAAGATGACATGGGTAATCAGATTAGAAACTTTGTTTATGATTACTGTATTGAAAATGAGTTGTCTTTTTATGATTTGAAAGAACATACAGGCCTCATGCGTAATTTAATGTTGCGCAATACCAAAGCAGGCGATTGGATGATTAATGTCGTTTTTGCTAAAAACGAAGATCAAAACATTCAGAAATTGATGCAAGCGATACACGATAAGTTTTCCCCTAAAGCGTTGAATTACTGTATTAATGAAAAGATGAACGATAGTACGTTTGACCAAGAGTTTATCAATTATAGCGGAGATACGGATATTCAAGAAGAGCTGTGCGGATTAACGTTCAACATATCTCCAAAATCCTTTTTTCAAACCAATCCAGTTCAAGCGGAAAAATTATACAATGTAGCTATCGAATTTGCAGATATTCAGCCTACGGATGTAGTCTATGATTTATATTGTGGTACTGGCACTATTACATGTGTGGCAGCTACCAAGGCCAAAAAAGCAGTAGGAGTAGAGATTGTAGAAGAAGCGATTGAAGCGGCTATTGCCAATGCTAAACTGAACGGAATTACCAATACAGAGTTTTTAGCGGGAGACATGAAAGATGTATTCAATGAGCGCTTTTATACTGCACATGGTAAGCCAGACATTATCATTACCGATCCACCTCGAAGCGGAATGCATCCTAAAGTGGTCGATTATCTTGCATACGTAGCAGCACCTAAAATCGTATATGTAAGCTGTAACCCTGCTACACAAGCTAGAGATTTAGAGATGTTAGATGCTAAATATAAGGTGGTAAAAAGCCAAGCGGTAGATATGTTCCCACAAACACATCATGCCGAAAATGTAGTGCTATTAGAGTTAAGATAAAATAAGTTAGATGGGCTTTACCATCTCGTAATCATCCATTATATATCCGTTACCTATATCAAATACTACGTCTCTTTTTTGCGTAAAACCTAGTTTTTTATAGGCTTGAATTGTGGCTAAGTTGTATTTGTTTACCGTAAGTTTCAACTGCATACAGCGGTTTTCTCGTGAAAAATTCTCGGCAAATTGAATGAGTAGTTTACCATAACCATGTTTGCGAAATGACGCTAGTAGGTAAATCTTACTCACGAAAAGATCGGGTGACTCTACTTTAAGTGCCAAGTAACCAATGGGGTTATCGTTTCCTAAAAGGAAATAATGCAATCCTTCTTCTATCTGTTGTTGGATCACGGAGTTAGATTGAAATTTATCGAGCATGTAGTTGACTTGCTCTATTCCAATGATAGAGGTGTAATGCTCTGTCCATATTTCACGTGCGAGACGAGCAACGTGTTCTATTTGCTCATTCGATGTTACGTGATTAATATCTGATTTATCGAGTGCCAAAGTTATAACCTAGGCTAATGGATACTGGCATATAAAAACGTTGACCTTTGCCCTCGTTATAAAGTAGATAGAAAGGACCACGATATTCTGAATTTTTTTGATAATCACTACCCGGATCGTCCACATTGGTTTGTTGCACATTTACGTTACTCCAACCCATTCCCATATTTATGTCAAAGTACATCTTTTCTCCTAATTTGGACTGTGATCCCATCATTAAAAATATACCTGTACGCACGCGTTGATATGAGTTTTCAATTTCTCGTACACTTCCAAAACTAGAGTAGTATTCTTCCGTTCTGTTAAAACTAACATAACCCCCATCCATGCCCACTCCTAGGAACAAACCTTCTGCGATGGGCAAATCATGGTTTCGTCTTCGTTGGTAGAAACGCAATTCACCTCCAAATTCCACCCCGTATTTCATGTCAATTTGATTAAGCCCGTTAAAGGGAATATTCAGATTTAGATTAATGGTAGGGAGATTATTGAGGTTTGCCTTTAAGGGAGAAATCTCATAACCTACATGGAGTTTTTGTATGCCAATTCCCATTAAATTAAGAACATCTAGTTTGAAAATGCCGTAGTCGCCAGGTGCCACCGGAGTCTCGTTCGTTTGTGCTTTAGTGTGAAGCCCAAAAATAAACAATACTAAAAGTGAAGCTGTTAATTTCTTCATTTAATGAAATGCGGAATTCGTGCTAGATTAGTCAGTGGTAATCACGCTTAAGGACTCCAATGTGCCGTCGTTCTTTATCGTAAATTGTGTTACACCCTGCTTACCAACAGCCAGTAAGATGTCGTTTTTAATGATTATGTCAAAACAACCCGTCAGAACGGTATACCCTTGCAAAACAGGTGATTCTGGGTTGCTTAGTGAGTAGATCTTTATCTTGTTGTTGTCGCATACATACAAATGATTTTGAGTGATGCCTAAACCAATGGGGTTTTCCATGTCTAAGCTACTAACTTGTTTTGGAGAATTGATATTCAAAATATCGATAACGTCAAGTCTATTAACTCCGCGATCACAATTACTGGCAACACGCAAGGTAGAATAGGCATACTGGCCTTTAGCTACAACAGGGTCGCAACTTCTAACGTGTGCGTATGTAGAAATATATTTTGGTTTGTTGGGATTATCTAATGCGTAGATGAGCATCCCGTTTTGCGTGCCTATTAAAAGCGTATTGTCTAAGGAGAATAAGGTCTCTGCTCCGGTAGCAACAAATACACTGGTCTGATATTTTGGATGACGTTTATCTGCAAGAGAATAGGTGAATAAGGTATTCTGAGTAAGAATATACAAGTTATCATTCACAATGCTAAAGCGTGCTAATGAGCCTCCCGTTCCTGTTATTCCACCGCCATCAATGGAAGTTGGGTCATTAGAAGGGGAAGAACTGTCTTTTGAACATCCGGCTATCAGGGTAATACAAAAGAGTATAGTAAGTGTGGTTTGTGTAATTTTTTTCATCTTAGTTATTCATATAGCACTGTGGTTTTGGCATTTGAACGAGTTCCCAGGTGATCACCGTTCCTTTACTAGCTTCAGGGCATTCAAAATATACTTTGCCTAACGGTCTCGTTTCTACTTGATTGCGAGATGGGGTATTTTGTATGTCATTACCCTTATACTCCGTGTTTAGATTAGTTAATGTAACATGATCTAAATCTGAAATATCTAAGGTTACAATACCAAAATTAAGATCGGCATAGAGATAGCCGTCTTTTAGCGCTACATCCACATTGCCAGGAATAGCGATAAATTTAAGATTAACTGGTGCCGATGGGTCTTGATTGTCATACACGTGTACACCTTTCCCTACTTCATTGATTAACAACAGATTACCGTAGGTGTAAATCTTGCCAACTGACTTGAGCGGCTGAGGTGCGGTCGTTGTAATTAGCTTTTGAATGTCTTCTAATCCTCCATAAACCGGTTTGAAACCGATTACAGATTTAGTGCTTTCTTTGTCAGAGCAACTTCCCATTAATAGGATGAAGCAGGCTGCGATAGTTAAGGTGTGTAGTTTCATCTAATCCTTTATTTTCAATTCGATATTACGACATTTATTGTAGACTTTTGCTACAACCTATAAAAAATGTCATTGACCTAACATTTTACCATAGAAAAAACGAACGATGAACAAGACAGAAGCAGAGATATTAACTGAGGTAGAGCAAGATATAAAAGCATTAAAAAAAGAATTAACTGAGACCGTAAAAGCGATAGTGGATGGAGGATATTCTGAGTTTCCTATACTTTTAGCGCACGCTGATGATATAGCTATAGCACAAAAGGTAATCGAGAAGGATGTGTACCAAACACACTTTCATTTTTCGGCAAGTACCTTGGAAGAAATGGTAACTCGAAAAATTATTTTAAGTGAAAAACAAGCGGAGTTTGAAAAGCAAATGAGAGCAAATGCAAATTCATTTTGTATTTTGTTGGTTCATCCAGATAGTATGAAATTTATTTTTTCACCTAAATAGTATGCCGAATTCAGTATCACCCAAAGTAGCGATTGTTATTTTAAATTACAATACCAGGCCGCTATTAGAAAAGTTTTTGCCAAGTGTTTTGGCTACTGAGTATGCGCATAACGAGGTGTGGGTGGTTGATAATGCATCTACAGATGATTCTGTAGGATATTGTAAAGCGAATTTTAGCGAGGTTCATCTCTTAGTAACCGATGAAAATTTAGGATATGCTGGAGGATACAACTGGGCCCTAAGTCAAATTAAAGCCGATTATTATGTGCTGCTCAACAGTGATGTGGAAGTTCCCTCTAATTGGATAAATCCATTGGTAGAAATGGCTATTTCTAATCCGAATTTAGGTGCAATCCAACCTAAAATTTTAGATTACAAAAACAAGATCAAATTTGAATATGCCGGAGCTAGCGGTGGTTTTCTGGATAAATGGGGCTATCCGTTTTGCAGGGGCCGAATATTTGACACCTTAGAAGACGACAGTTTGCAATATGAAACAGCTCGCCCGGTTTTTTGGGCTACTGGAGCTTGCATGTTTGTGAGTGCAGAAGCATTTCATCGCGTAGGCCAACTAGATGCTGATTTTTTTGCTCATATGGAAGAAATAGATTTGTGTTGGCGAATGCAACGGGCAGGCTACTCCATTTGGGTAGAACCTAGTTCTGTAGTATACCATTTAGGTGGTGGAACGTTAGCCGAAGGCTCTGATCGTAAGTATTTTCTAAATTTTAGGAATAACTTGTTTTTGCTGGCTAAAAATCATTCTTCACCTTTTTGGTTTATGATTATTATCTGGAGAATGATACTAGATGGAGTCTCGGCCTATACCTTTTTACTTAAGGGCAAGGTCTCTTTGTTTTTTATAATACTCAAAGCTCATTTTGCTTTCTGGGGTCAGTTTCATACGGTATTGGGCAAAAGACGATGGGTGAAGACGCTTGGCAACAAACCAGTGACGCTCTATGCCAAATCTATTGTTTGGCAGTATTTTATCAAAGGTAAAAAGAAGTTTAGCGATTTAGAAAGGATTGTATAGCCAAGGAATATCCTTGCAACCCTAGTCCAAAAATTCCCCCTTCTACATATTGTGCAAGTAGTTCGGTATGTCTTTCGCTTTCTCTGCTATAGATATTGGAGATATGGACAGCTATAACAGGTGTGCGTATGCTAGCTATTGCATCTGCTAAAGCCACGGAGGTGTGAGAATATCCGCCAGCGTTTAGTACAATGCCAGCGTATCCTTCGTCATCTGCTAGATGTACTCTGTTGATCAGTTCTCCTTCCACATTATTTTGAAAATAATCGAGTTGAGCTGTTGAAAATTGGTTTCTAACTTGCGCCAAGTACTCTTCGAATGTTTGATGCCCGTAAATACTAGGTTCTCGCTTTCCCAGTAGGTTTAAATTAGGTCCATTTATAATCAGTATTTTCACGTGTTGTGGCTCTTATGACACTTCAAAGTTATACATTTGTGGCTTAAACGCAGTATATGAGTGATGCTATAAAACACGAATGTGGAGTTGCCCTAGTAAGGCTCAGAAAACCGCTAGAATATTACCGTGAGAAGTACGGAACTGAGCTTATTGGGATTGAAAAGTTGCAAATGCTAATGAACAAGCAGCTCAATCGTGGACAAGATGGCTCTGGACTTGCGGTCATAAAATTAAATCCTGAATTTGGACACCGATATATCGCTCGTGAAAGAGCAAAAGGAAGTGACGCTGTAAGTACTCTTTTTGAACGTGTCAATCAAAAATTCAGTGAGTTAGATAAAGAAAAGGCCAAGGATACAGACTGGCTCAAGAAAAATTATCCCTATGCAGGTGAATTATTGCTTGGGCATTTGCGCTATGCCACACATGGTAAAGATAGCATAGAAAATATTCATCCATTCTTACGTCAAAATAACTGGATGAGCCGAAACTTGGTTCTGGCAGGTAATTATAACATGACTAATGTGAATGAGATGTACCAGCAACTTATTCAATTAGGCCAGCATCCAAAAGAAATAAGCGATAATGTGACCATGCTTGAAAAAATAGGTCATTTCTTGGATGAGGAGAACGCAAGACTTTATCGCGATTGCAAAGAAAAAGGCATGGATAATTTTGCCATTGCTGACTTTATTAAGAAAAACTTAAACCTCCAGAACGTGTTAAAAAGTGCGTTTAAAAATGTAGATGGAGGATATAATATGGTAGGTTTGATAGGTGATGGTAATGCTTTTGTAATGCGTGATCCCAATGGAATCAGACCTAATTACTATTGGTCTAATGACGAGTTTCTAGTAGTGGCAAGTGAACGTCCGGCTATACAAACAGCGTTTGATTTGCAAATGGACGAGCTTAAAGAGGTGACTCCTGGTTCTGCTCTAATTATTGACCGCGATGGAAACTTTGAAGAGAAAGAAATACTTCCGCAGCTCGAGAGAAAATCATGCAGTTTCGAGCGTATCTACTTTTCTCGTGGTAGCGATGGTAAAATACACCAAGAACGTAAAATGCTCGGTCGTAAAATGGCAAGAGAAATTCTTACGCGCTTGGATTACGACATACGAAGCACTGTATTTTCCTATATCCCAAATACGGCAGGAACATCTTACTATGGTTTGGTAGATGGTATTTATAAATACCTAGACAAGTGGAAACGTGAGGCAATTATCAGGTTAGGAGAAAATCCTAAGCCTGCAGAAATTGACAAGCTACTTTCTGTAAAGATAAGGAGAGAAAAACTCCTGGTAAAGGATGCTAAAATCAGAACGTTTATTGCGCAAGATGCAGGTAGAGATAATCTGGTAGGTAACGGATACGATGTAACTTACGGCGTTATTAAATCTACAGACACATTAGTAGTGGTAGACGATAGTATCGTGCGAGGTACTACCCTCAAAAAGAGTATTCTTCGCATTTTGGATAGGCTAGAGCCTAAGAAAATAATTGTTGTTTCTTCTGCTCCTATTATAAAATACCCAGATTGCTACGGTATTGACATGAGTCGTATGAATGAGTTCATATCTTTTCAAGCGGTAAAAAGCTTATTGGAAAAAAATGGTGAATTGTCATTTATGAATACGGTGTATGAAGCGTGTAAACAAGAATTGGAAAAACCAGTTGCTGAGATGCAAAACAAAGTAAAGATGTTGTACGACAGATTTACAGATAAAGAAATAGAAACTGAAATAGCGTTACTTGTAACTCCAGAAAATATGAAAGCTAAGGTAGAAATAGCGTTTCAAAGTATTGCGGGATTACATGCTTCTTGCCCTAATCACAAAGGAGATTGGTATTTCTCTGGTAACTATCCTACGCCAGGAGGTAATCAAGTCGTGAATAGGAGTTATGTCTACTATATGGAAGGAAGTAAGGATCGAGCGTATTAAACAATTACGCTACCGATCATATTATCGCCGAACCAATATGGAATATCTTCTAACCCATTGGCAGGTTTGGTGAGTATAAGGTTGGCCTTTTTCCCTACTTGAATGCTTCCGACCTCATGCTGAACTTCCATAGCAAAAGCAGCATTGTAGGTGAGTGCGTTAAATGCTTCTTCTGGTGTTAGTTTCAGTTGAGCACAAGCTAAGCCAAAAGCCAAATTCAAATTACTGCTAGGAGCAGAACCCGGATTAAAGTCACTGGCAATTGCTAGGGGAATATTTTTATCTATCAATTGTCTTCCAGGGGTATACGGAATATCTAGAAACATAGAACAAAGGGGCAATCCTGTGGCAATGGTATTTGAGTTGGAAAGTGCTACGTAGTCATCTTCATTCATTACTTCTAAATGATCTACCGATAGTGCTCCCATTTCACAGGCCATTTTTACGGCACCAAAACTACTAAATTGATTTACATGCACTTTCGCTTTAAGTCCATGTTTATCTCCGGATTCTATTACCTGCTTTAAGTCGTCTAAATCAAAATAGCCCGTTTCGCAAAAAATATCAATATAATCAGCGAGGCCTTCTCCAGCTATGCGAGGTAACATTTCGTTGCAAACCAAGTACATATAGGCGGCTTTATTGTTTTTGTATTCGTGAGGAAGTGCATGGGCTCCCAAAAAAGTTGCTTTTATGGGAATAGGCGAAAGCGATTTTAATACCCGAATTACCCTGAGCATCTTCATTTCATCTTCTATATTTAGTCCATATCCGCTTTTTATTTCAATAGCGCCAGTTCCTTGTTTAATTGCATTTTCCAGTCTTAGGTGAGCAGCATCGTAAAGTTGTTGCTCACTCATAGCGTGTAGTTTAGCAGCACTGTTAAGTATACCTCCTCCTGCTTCAGCTATTTCTTGGTACGATTTACCATGTAGACGCATGTTCATTTCGGAAGCTCTACTTTCGGCAAAAACCAGATGCGTATGCGAGTCTACGTACATAGGTAATACCAGTCGACCGTTGCAATCATGCGTATCCATACTTACATTGGGGCAATCGTGCATAGGTCCAAAAGAATCTATGATGTTATTTCGGATGAGTAAATAAGCATTGTCTAAAGTCTTAACGTCACCTTGTGCTTTTCCTCGTTTTATACCATCAGAATTCTCTGTAATCCCAATGAGTTGCTTTATATTTTTAAGAAGTAGGTTCATTGCTGTTGCAATAGTACGACTTACAGCGTGATTAATATTTTCAAAAAAAAGGGAGTTACTCTTATTTAATTATGATATTTTTGATTGTTATGATTAGAAAAACTGCCGTTTCTCTCTCTCTACTTTTTTGTGCTACTGCATTTTCTCAAGTATTGAAATTTCAGGATATTAATAAATTGAGTAGTGCAAATAGTAAAGCCACTACGTATATATCCTCAAATAATATTTCTTTTTCGATAGGTGATCTTATTAAGATAAATAACGCACGTAACTTAGAAAATACCATTCCTTTTTTAAGTCGTCAAAGAGGTAAGAAACCCGTTTCATATAAACTTGTGAACGATATACCCTTGAAAATTTATAAAATAAAGCAAGCAGATTCAGCTGGTTTTAAGTATGCTAGTTTTATTGTTTTTGACGAAAACACCTATATTAAATATGTACTTAATGTAGAGTCGGCAATACGTTCTAACAAGCTAACTTTAATCTCTGAAGGTGTGAAAATTGAAGCGGGTGAAGATAAGATAGCCCAAATAGATACTTTAACAGATGAAGAAATTACAACTCCACTAAAAGTACTTCAAACGGATATGGTTACTTTACCTCTGGTCGATAATAAAGAGATGTTATTAATGTCAGCAGTCGAAATGAAACGATTCACAATGAAGTATAATAATTCTTTGAAGCTAGTTGCTAGCGGGGTTATATTTACCTCTTTACGCTTTGATTATTATAACACATCTAATAAGGTTTCGCCATTTGCTGTTATTGGATCTGTGTTAATACTAGGAGGTGCTTGGCAAGGTATATCAGCTCGTCAGCATATTGGTAAATCAGGGGCCTATTTAGAAGCATATGCGAATGGTGTGACGATCACGTTTTAGCCAAACGAAAAATGGGTAAAAAAAAGGGAGTTACTTGCGTAACTCCATTCTGTATTTTTCAGTCAAACGATTAACTAATCACCAACAATTACTTAGCGTAATTCACGGCTCTACGCTCACGAATAACCGTAATCTTTATTTGTCCGGGATATATCATTTCTTTCATGATTTTTTGTGACATATCAAAAGAAAGTAGATCTGCACTCTTATCATCCAGTACATCGCTGTCTACGATAACACGAAGTTCTCTTCCCGCTTGTATCGCAAATGCTTTTTCTACGCCTTCAAAGCTAAGTGCTAGTTTTTCTAGGTCTTGTAAACGCTTGATATAATTTTCGCTGTCTTCTCTACGAGCTCCAGGTCTTGATCCGCTTATGGCGTCACATGCTTGTATAATAGGAGAGTACAGGTTAGTCATTTCTATCTCGTCGTGGTGAGCACCTACTGCGTTACACACTTCAGGATGTTCCCCATATTTCTCACAAAGTTTCATTCCCAATAATGCGTGAGGCATTTCACTATCGCTGTCAGGTACTTTACCTATATCGTGTAATAACCCTGCTCGTTTGGCTCTTTTAGCATCTAGACCAAACTCTGCTGCCATGGTCGCACATAAATTGGCTACCTCTCTACTGTGCTTTAATAAGTTTTGTCCATAAGATGAACGGAATCTCATTCTACCTACCATACGGATAAGTTCTGGATGAAGTCCGTTAATTCCTAAATCGATTACGGTTTTTTCACCGTATTCGTTTATTTCTTGTTCTACATCTTTTCTGGTTTTCTCCACTACTTCCTCGATTCGTGCGGGATGAATTCTACCGTCTGCAACCAGTCTGTGTAGAGATAGTCTAGCGATCTCTCTTCGCACAGGGTCAAAACCAGAGAGAATAATTGCTTCTGGAGTGTCATCTACAATTATTTCAATACCGGTGGCGGCTTCCAGAGCTCTGATGTTTCGTCCTTCTCTACCGATTATACGTCCTTTGATGTCATCGTTGTCGATATTGAAAACGGTAACAGAATTTTCGATAGCTTGCTCTGCTGCGGTACGTTGTATGGTTTGTAAAATCATACGTTTAGCTTCTTTGTTAGCTGTTAGCTTAGCTTCTTCCAGAATTAATTTTTGCTGAGTAAGAGCTTCTGTGCGTGCGTCTTTAGCTACAGCATCAATCATTTGTGCTTTTGCTTCTTCTTTAGAAAGTCCAGCTATTTTCTCTAATTGTGCGATCTGAGCACTAATTTGATCTTTTAGTTCCTCTTGTTTGCTTTTAACAATTTCTACTTGGCTGCTTAGGTTTTTCTTTACCACATCCAGTTCTTTTTCTTTATCACTGTTATGCTGCAGCTTAGAATCAAGACTTTGTTCTTTTCTTTTTAGCTCATTAAAACGATTGTCCAGCTCTTTTTCTTTTTCGCGTGTAGACTCATTGTGTTCGTTTTTAAGCTTGTGAAATTTTTCTTTTGCTTCTAGTTCGCGTTCTCTTTTGTAAGACTCTGCTTTAGATCGAATAGCATCTGCTTTCGATTGAGCAGTAGCTAGCATGGATTCTGCTTTTGCTTCTATCTCAATTGCTTTTGTACTGGTGTTTTTGGATGCTATCATCCAGGCAACGCCACCGCCCATGGCAAGTGATACTATTGCTATAATTGCTTCAATCATTTTTTGTTTTTTTGTTTTTTGTTAGGTGTAAAAAATGACTAGGAGTGTGAAATAGGAATATCCAGATTGTTTAAATTTCGAGCAATTGCTCTAATTCTTTCAGTTTAGTGCTAATATTTTCTGTATCATAGCCGTTTGATTTTTTTTCTGTTTGATCAGAGGCAAATTCAAGGG
>CAMDCQ010000003.1 GCA_945890595.1 Chitinophaga pinensis | reverse complement strand
ACGCCTCAAGGAGCCGATATTAAGACGGATACTGCAGGAGAGGTGGTTAATTTTTGCGCAAATAATTACCTGGGGTTAAGTTCGCATCCCAAGGTAATACAAGCAGCAAAAGACGCTATTGATACTCACGGTTACGGTATGAGTTCGGTACGTTTTATTTGCGGTACACAAGACATTCACAAAGAATTAGAGCAAAAAATTTCTGAATTCTTAGGTACGGAAGACACGATTCTCTATGCTGCTGCATTTGATGCCAACGGAGGGTTATTCGAGCCCCTTTTTGATGCCGAGGACGCTATAATTTCAGATTCGCTTAACCATGCTAGTATCATAGACGGGGTGAGATTGTGTAAAGCTGTACGTTATAGATACGAGCACAATGACATGGCAGATTTGGAAAAGCAGTTGCAAGATTCCCAAGCACAACGAAATAGAGTAATCGTTACTGACGGTTCTTTTTCTATGGATGGTACTATTGCTCAGCTAGATAAAATTGTAGCGCTAGCAGAAAAGTACAATGCAAGCGTTATGATAGATGAGTGCCATAGTTCGGGATTTTTAGGAAAAACAGGAAGAGGCACTCACGAACATTGCGGTGTGATGGGTAAAATAGAAATCATCACTGGTACATTAGGCAAAGCATTAGGTGGCGCAAGCGGTGGATTCACCTCTGGTAAAAAAGAGATAATCGAAATGTTGCGTCAACGTAGTCGTCCTTATTTATTCTCTAACACGTTAGCTCCAAGTATTGTAGGAGCAAGTATTGCAGTGCTAGACATGCTGAGTGAAACTACAGAATTACGCGACAAATTAGAATATAACACCACCTATTTCCGTGAGCAAATGACTGCTGCTGGTTTTGATATCACGCCCGGCGTTCATCCCATTGTTCCTTTAATGCTTTACGATGCGAAGGTCGCGCAAGAAATGGCTGCACGCATGTTGGAAGAGGGTATTTATGTAATTGGATTTTATTTTCCTGTAGTGCCTAAAGGTAAGGCAAGAATCAGAGTTCAAATGTCAGCAGGCCATGACCAACATCACTTAGATAAAGCTATAGCAGCATTTATCAAAGTAGGCAAGGAAATGGGAGTGATTAAGTAATACCTTGACTGGACTCAATTTGCGAAGGGTATCAGTTGAGTTTCTCTAGTACCCGATCGATAATAGAGGATACCCACGCTGTATACTGTAAAGCAGAAGGGTGCAGGTTGTCACCGGCTCTATAGTCCGGATTGTTTTCTGCTTCCAACGAGATTTCAGTAACATCGAAATAATCAATGCCTGATTCGTTACATATAGATTCGGAAAGTGCATTAAATAAGGCTAGTTCTTCGGTGATTTGTTCCTTTTTTTCTGCACCATAAGGAGTGTATCCATAATTTGGAATGGACAGCACAAAAACACGATTCTTGTTATTTCCCGAAAAGGTAATAGCGGTATCCAAAAGGCGCCTAAAGTCTCTCTCAAAATCAGCTAATGGTAAACCTTGATATTGATTATTAACTCCAATAAGTAGCGAAACAAGATCATAGGTTTCATCTAAATCACTTCGTTTTATTGCTCTTTGTAAATCGTCGGTTCTCCATGCGTTTTGTGCCACAATTTTAACGGCCATAGTTTTGCCTGTAAGAGCGTGGATGCTATCGGCAAGCTGATTGGGAAAATTTACGGGGAACGCAATGGAAGTGCCGCTAGTATAGCTATCTCCCAAGGCTAAATAGGTTTTTGTAAAATCGCTCATTCGTATTTTTGTACAAGGGGTTAATGGTATTAAAGTGGGTTCTTATAGCATCGTTTACCTCACCTAAAAGATAAAAAGAGATGCTAACCTGTGGTCAAAGTTAGACATTTAGAATAGGTTTAAAGATGTGTGGATACCTTCAAATGGTATATTCGTTCAGAATTAGAACAGTATGACAGATTTAGACATTGCCCAAAAAGTAGAAATGCAGCACATAAATACAATTGCTGCTAAGTTAAATATAGATGCGGATGATTTAGAACAATACGGTAAATATAAAGCCAAATTACCGCTTAGTCTTATTGACGAGGATAAGGTAGCTAAGAGCAATCTAATACTTGTAACGGCCTTAACGCCTACTCCGGCGGGTGAAGGGAAAACAACAGTTTCTATTGGGCTTAATGAAGGTTTAAATAAAATTGGTAAAAAATCTGTAGTGGTTTTGCGTGAACCGTCTCTGGGTCCTGTTTTTGGGATTAAAGGTGGCGCTGCGGGTGGTGGCTATTCTCAAGTTGTGCCGATGGAAGACATCAATCTCCATTTTACCGGTGATTTTGGGGCTATTGAAAAAGCAAATAATCTACTGAGTGCGCTTATAGATAATAATATTCAGAGTAAAACACGAAATCTGGGAATTGACCCACGCACCATAATTTGGAAACGAGTTATAGATATGAATGATCGTGCCTTGCGCGATATCACGATTGGTTTAGGAGGTACTGGGAATGGTATTCCTAGGCAAGATGGCTTTAATATAACTGCAGCTAGTGAGGTTATGGCTATTTTATGCATGGCTAAAAGCATAGATGATTTGAAAGAGAAGTTGGGTAATATTTTCGTTGGTTACACTTTCGACAGAAAGCCTATATATGCTCGTGATTTAAATGCGCAAAATGCAATGACCTTATTGCTTAAGGATGCTATAAAACCAAATTTAGTGCAAACATTGGAGCACAATCCTGCCATTATTCACGGTGGTCCATTCGCTAACATAGCGCAAGGAACTAATACCATAATTGCTACCAAAATGGGTATGAGTTTATCTGATTATGTGGTAACCGAAGCAGGATTTGGTGCAGATTTAGGTGCAGAAAAATTCTTGGATATTAAATGTGGTTATGCAGGGCTAAAACCCAAAGCGGTAGTCATTGTAGCTACTATTAGAGCGTTAAGACACCACGGAGGCTCGCCTGCAGACGAGTACAATACAGCTAGTTTAGAACGCGTGCAAAAAGGATTCGCTAACTTAGAAAAACACCTTGAAAACATGGCTAAATTTGGCTTGCAGCGTGTTGTGGCAATTAATAACTTTTATACCGATAGTCAAGAAGAGATAGATTGGCTGATAGAGAAATGCGCGAGTGTAGGTGTGAAAGCAGTATTAAGTAAAGGATGGGCTGAAGGAGGTAATGGAACTGCTGATTTGGCTAGAGCTGTTGTAGCAGAAATAGAAAGTGGCAAGAGTAATTTCAAACCGCTTTATGACTGGTCAAGTCCTGTAAAAGAAAAAATAGAAACTATTGCCAAGGAAATATACGGTGCTGACGGTGTAGATTACGCTACGGAGGCAGAAGCAGGATTAAGAACCATAGCAAAGCTTGGATTAGATCAATTGCCGATTTGTATGGCAAAAACCCAAAAATCATTTTCGGATAATGAGAAGTTAACCGGCCGTCCTTCTGGCTTTAGAATCACCGTGCGTGAATTTGAAATAGCAGCTGGCGCTGGATTTCTTATTCCTATTTTAGGAAACATGATGCGTATGCCAGGCTTGCCTGCAATACCTGCCAGCGAAGGAATGGACATAGATAACAATGGTGTCATTACTGGATTAAGCTAGGGTTAAATAGAAAACAGTTATTCCCACTTATTTGGATAGGTTTGCACCGTTTTTTAGCAGAGCATAAATGAAGCGTATCAATCAATACAAAAAACTGTTTCAAGTAGAGGGTGAAATAGATCTTAAGGAATTAAAAACCAGCTACCGTAATTTGGTTAAAGAATGGCATCCCGATAAGCACACTGCTGACGATACCATGAAAGAAGAAGCAGAGGAAATGAGTCGCCAACTCACAGATGGATATGCTTTTTTAATAAGTATAGCTCCAGAAACTATTGCCAAAGGATTGGATGAGTATAACGAGACTATAAATAATGCGAGTATTGACGACTTACATCACAAAAGTATGTTACTAGAGGTTACTTTTACAGATGGCTCTACGTACGAGTATTTTGGTGTGAATAAAACGCTGTTTTCCAAGTTGGTAAATGCAGATAAAATGCAACGATTTGCTCGCCGTAATATCTTTAACTCGTTCATCTATCGTAAGTCTAAACGGACGGTAGAGCAGGAGTAAAATTGTGCTAGCCAACGAATAACTTATTTTTTAAGTTAATTTTGAGTGTATCATGACTATCTCGTTTAAAAATGACTATTCTGAAGGATGTCATCCTCGTGTTTTGGAAGCACTTGTCCGTACCAATAGGGTGCAACAAGACGGCTATGGTGTAGATGAATATTGCCAAAGAGCAGCTGCACTAATCTCAGAAAAAGCGAATTCTCCAGCGTCTAAAGTTCATTTTGTAAGCGGCGGAACACAAGCCAATATGCTTGTAATAGCAGCCTGCTTGAAACCTCACGAGAGTGTAATAGCCGCAACTACTGGGCATATTTATACCAATGAAACAGGCGCAATAGAAGCTACCGGTCATAAAATAAATGCTATAGAAGCAAGCTTTGGCAAGCTAACTCCAGCTCATATTCGGCAGGTCTTAGATGCGCACATGAACAAACCCCATGTGCTAAAACAGCGTATGGTATATATTTCGAATGCTACCGAGATGGGCACTATTTATAGTAAACAAGAGCTTACAGACGTTTATAATTTTTGCAAGGAAAACGATTTGTACTTGTTTATGGATGGGGCAAGACTAGGTAATGCGCTTGTCGCAAAAGACAACGACTTGACACTGGCTGATGTTGCCAGACTTACAGATGTTTTTTGGTTAGGAGGTACTAAAAATGGGGCATTATTGGGAGAGGCTATTGTTATAAATAATCCCATACTTCAAGAAGATTTTGCATTTCATGTAAAGCAGCGTGGAGCTATGTTAGCTAAAGGGCGAGTACTCGGTATTCAATTTGAGGAATTGCTGCGTGATGATTTGTACTTTGACTTAGCTCGTTATGCTAATGAGCAAGCCATGAAATTGAAGCAAGCATTCTCAGACAAGGGAATTCTATTTTGGGAAGATACTATTACCAATCAAATTTTTCCGATTTTAAGCAATACGCAGATTGAGCATTTAGCACAAAAATTTACGTTTCATCACTGGAGAAAGATAAATGAAACCCACTCAGCCATTCGCTTGATTACCAGTTGGGCAACTGCTAGTGAAAATGTAGAGGCTTTGGTTAGGGAGATTGGGCAGTTGTAGTAACTGAAGTCCTGAAGGCTCTATTTATATTAAATCAGTATAGAATTTGAAGAACACCCTCGCCTTGCCAAGAGGCGTTTCTATACCAGGCCCGCCATTATCAAAAACTGACAGGAGTCCCAGATGATATATCCTACGTCCTAAATCAGTTATCCTATTTCCTTCCGGCAATTATTTCTTCTACACACTCTGGATTGAGCAGAGTACTTATATCGCCTAAGTTTTCTAGCTCGTTGGCAGCTACTTTTCTTAAGATTCTACGCATTATTTTGCCACTACGGGTTTTAGGTAAACCTGACGTAAATTGAATTTTTTCGGGCTTAGAAATAGGACCTAAGGTTCGTGAAACCAACTCTTTAATCTCACTTTCTAGTTGACTATGGTAACTGCCGTCATTCTTAAGTGTGACGTACGCGTAAATACTATTTCCCTTTACATCATGCGGATAACCAACTACAGCACTTTCGGCAACTTGAGGATGTTCGTTTATTATATTTTCTATTTCTGCAGTCCCGAGGTTATGCCCACTTACAATCACTATATCATCTACCCGGCCTGTAATGCGATAGTTGCCTTCAAGGTCGCGTTTTGCTCCGTCTCCCGTAAAATACTTGCCGGGGAATGTACTAAAATAAGTGTCTGCATAGCGCTGGTGGTCTCCGTAAATGCTACGTGCCATGCTCGGCCATGGAAATTTTATGCAAAGTCGACCTTCTTGTTCTCCCTCGGGTAATTCCAGTCCATTTTCATCCATCAGACAAGGCTGTATGCCAGGTAAAGGAAGCGTAGCAAAAGTAGGTATGTCTTTGGTTACTCCTGCTAGGCTACTAATCATAATTCCTCCGGTTTCGGTTTGCCACCAGGTATCAACTATGGGACATTTTTGTTTGCCAATATGTTCGTCGTACCATTCCCAAGCCTCAAGATTAATGGGTTCACCTACTGTACCTAGTTTGCTCAGGCTTGATAAGTCATGCTGGTTTACCAAATTTATATCACAGGTGGCTAGTGAACGAATAGCTGTAGGTGCGGTGTAAAAAATATTGACTTTATGTTTGGCAACTACCTGCCAAAAACGACCCATATCAGGGTAACTTGGCACCCCTTCAAATAGTACAGTTGTTGCTCCTGCACTCAGTGGTCCATATACTATATAGCTATGTCCTGTTATCCAACCTATATCGGCAGTACACCAGTATATTTCTCCTTCTTGATATTGAAAAACATTCCGAAAAGAATAGTTGGTATACACCATATACCCGCCGCAGGTATGCACCATGCCCTTTGGTTTGCCTGTACTCCCGCTGGTGTAAAGTATGAAGAGCATGTCTTCAGCATCCATTATTTCTGCTACACAAACATCGCTCGCCTTTTCAAATTCTTCTTGCCACCATACATCTCGCCCGTATTCCATGGGTATTTTGGTATGGGTTCTATTTAGTACGATAACCTTTTTTACGCAATCACAGCTTTCTAGTGCTTCGTCCATGATTTCCTTTAGTGGAGTTGTTTTGGAACCGCGATAACCGCCATCTGCGGTGAGTACGATGGAGCATTGAGCATCCATTATTCTATCGCTCAAACTCTTAGCACTAAAACCTGCAAATACCACAGAATGAACCGCACCTATGCGGGCGCAAGCCAGAACGGCATAGGCTAGTTCTGGAGTCATGGGCATGTATAAACATATTCTATCTCCTTTTTTGGCGCCATTGGCCTTTAGCATATTGGCCGTTTTATTTACATTTTTAGCCAATTCGCTATAGGAAATGTGCAGTGATTGCTCGTGAATATCGTTAGGCTCAAATATGATTGCTGTTTGATCACCTTTTGTGGCAAGGTGCCGATCGATACAGTTTTCGGTAATATTAAGTTTAGCGCCTTCAAACCATTTTACGTTAGGCTTAGTAAGATCAAAGTCAAGTACATTATCCCATTTGCGGTGCCATGTAAATTCTTGTGCGGCAAATTCTTCCCAAAATTGTGAAGGGTTGGAAAGATTCTCAGCGTAGAGTTGATTATAGTCGCTTAGGTTTTTTGCTATGTAACGTGACATTCGGCGAATTAACGTAAAAATAGATACAATGGCAAATGACATTAATCTCTTACTTTTGGCCAATAATGATAAAGTACAACCCTAAAATTTGGTTTACGCAGATACTCAAAGTACCCAAAAGCGATACATTAAGAATTTTATTACCAGAGATGTTGATTTTGGCCAGTATGACGGCTGTATTAACACACGTGGAGCTCACTTACTTCAAGGACTTGCATATATTTAAGGATGCCATTGCGGTATATTCACTCATTGGATTTGTATTATCTCTGCTCCTTGTTTTTAGAACTAACACTGCGTATGACCGCTGGTGGGAAGGACGAAAAAGGTGGGGAGAGTTGGTAAACAACACGCGTACGCTAGCCATAAAGATAGCATCTACCACTAATGATAAAAATACGATATCGTTTTTTAACCGGATGATTTCAAACTATGTATTTGCCCTAAAATGGCACTTACGAGATGAGTCTGAAGAACTTACCATAGCACTATCAGACGAGGAAAATCAAGGTTTTTATGCTGCATCTCATAAGCCCAGTTATATCTCGCAACTCATGTATAATAGACTGCGTGTTATGAAAAACAAAGGTGAAATTAGCGATATAGAATACTTGGCTATGGACACCAATTTGAATACTTTCTCCAACATAACAGGTGCTTGCGAACGAATAAAAAACACCCCAATGCCGTACTCCTATAATCTGTTTTTAAAGAAATTTATATTCATTTATGTTTTCACACTTCCCATTGGGTTTGTTTCTTCTTTTGGTTATGGTACGGTTCTAATTGCAGTTTTTATATTCTACATTTTGGTAAGTATAGAGGTACTTGCGGAGGAAATAGAAGACCCTTTTGGGCAAGATGATAATGACTTGCCGCTTGACGACATTGCGCAAAGAATTAAAGCAAATGTGGGAGATATTTTGAAGGAGTAAAAGTGACTCAGGCGATATTTTATACTCGATTATAAAAAAATCGTCCTACGCAAGCCGTTTCGTTTACTAGGCCTTCCTAACAATTAGACGTTCTTGGTGTTACATAGGCTAGCAATGACCACACTTACCTTTTTTACTGTCACAGAACATAAGTACTGGGCCTTCAAAATGATGGGAGGTGGGTCACGGCTTTTGAAAAACACTAAAGGTCTGTTGTTTTTTAAACTTCTAGGTACAGGCAAAAAAGGATTTAGTGTTTTGCCCGACTGGTCAGAATATGCTTTTTTAGCGGTTTGGGAATCAGAAGACGACGCAGGGCTATTTTTTAAGGATAGTTCGTTTATAAACGAGTACAAACAACGTTGCTCCAAGATAATAAACTACGATTTACGTTGCATAAAAGTAAATGGAACATGGGATGGTAAAACTCCATTCGCAGCTATGAAGCATTTGACAGTAAGTGAGCATGACCAAATAGGGGTAATAACTCGTGCATCTCTAAAATGGCATAAACTCTTTAGATTTTGGAACTACGTGCCCACGTCACATCGGGATTTGTGGGACAACCCCGGACTACTATTTACCAGAGGAATAGGAGATATACCTCTTTTAGAAATGGCAACATTTAGCCTATGGAAAAACCAAGAAGCCATAATGCAATTTGCCTACAAAAACGAACATCATAAAAAAGCGATAGCCCTTACCAAAAAATATAACTGGTACTCAGAGGAGTTGTTTGCTCGATTTGTGGTGAAGGAGTTAAGGTTTTAAATAAATTCCAACAAATTTTGGTTTACTTCGTTACACTAGTATGCGCAATTTCGAATTAATAAACCCAGTTAAAATACATTTTGGTAAAGATACCATAGCAAAACTTACCCAAGAACTTCCTCCTAACGCCAATATTATGTTGCTGTATGGTGGCGGAAGTATCAAGAAAAATGGAGTTTACGAGCAAGTAACCGAAGCTCTCAAGAATTTTGACTACATAGAGTTTGGGGGCATACCTGCTAATCCTGAATATGAAATTTTGATGGATGCATTGACTATTATCAAATCGGAAAAAATTGATTTTTTACTTGCTGTAGGTGGTGGTTCTGTTATAGATGGTGTTAAATTTCTGTCAGCAGCAGCACTTTACGAAGGCGAGGAGCCTTGGGATATTTTGGCAAAGGCGATAAGAACGGATGTAGGAATGCCATTTGGTACGGTACTAACACTTCCTGCAACTGGAACCGAAATGAACAGTGGTTCGGTTATTTCTCGCAGGGGAATTGGTCAAAAACTAGCGATGGGCGGACCAGGACTTTTCCCTAAATTTAGTATTTTAGATCCTACTGTAGTTGCTTCTATTCCAAAGAATCAAATTGCCAATGGAATAACGGATGCGTATACCCATGTGATGGAGCAATATATGACTTATCCTATAGGTGCAGATTTACAAGATCGTTTTGCAGAAAGCGTCATGAATAGTCTTGTAGCAACAGCTCCTAAGGTAATGGAGAATCCAGCTGACTATACTTCAGCCGCAAACTTTATGTGGTGTTGTACTATGGCACTCAATGGACTACTGCAAAAAGGGGTGCCTACCGATTGGGCAGTTCACGCTATAGGTCATGAGCTCACCGCACTATATGGTATAGATCATGCAAGAACGTTGGCCATAATAGCACCAAGACATTATCATCATTTCCTAGAAAGCAAAAAGGAAAAGCTAGCTCAATACGGTGAACGCGTTTGGAACATAACTGAAGGTACACTCGAAGAGCGAGCGAGAATGGCCATTACAAAGACAGAAGAATTTTTTCAATCGCTCGACATTCCAACACATTTGTCGGACTACATTGACGACTGTGAGGGAACTGCTGAGAAAGTAAGTGAAACGCTACGTGAACGCGGCTGGATAGCTCTTGGCGAGCACAAGACAGTTACTCCTGAGGCGGTGAAAGTGATCGTGGAAGGGAGTTATTAGAAACGTTTTATTTTTTTAAAACCTATTGGAGTGATGTCAAATATAGAAAAAACAATATTACGGTGGAGCATGGTCTTGTGCTCTTCTATTTTTTTAGTATCAGTGACCAATGCTCAAACTTCCAGTAGTTTTACATCTGAAAATTACAAGTTCAAAGCGGTAGCAGAAATTGGTTTTTTGGGTGTGCTAGACCACAAAGTGCAATTTGGGCAAAATGGAACCTATTTTGATTATAAAAACGATGGAGGACAAGATGTTCTATTCCCCATATCAAGGCTATCTCTAGAGCTAGAATGGAAGAAAAGGAACACATTTATTCTATTATATCAGCCATTAAAAATTGAGTCGCAGGTATATTTGAATGACGATTTAATAGTAGACAATCAAGTGTTTCCTGCTGCTAGCAATGTAAAACTACTCTACAATTTTCCTTTTTACCGTTTCAGTTATTTGAGAGAAGTTTTACCCAACAGCAAAAATCTAAACTTAGCCATAGGTGGCACTGTGCAAATCAGAAATGCGACCATATCTTTCGCTTCGGGAGATGGGTCACTTTTTAGAACCAATAGAGACGTAGGGATAGTTCCTGCACTGAAGTTACGAAGCAAATTTAAAATAAACGAAAGGGCGTTTGCGGAGATAGAAGCCGATGGTATTTATGCACCAGTAAGCTACCTGAATGGAAGTAACACGGAAATAGTAGGTGCTATTTTAGATGCTAGCTTGCGAGGCGGCCTAAAGTTAACCAAAGAAGCAAGTTCATTTGTAAACCTAAGATACTTAGGAGGTGGAGCCGTAGGTACGTCTAATGACTCAAGACCGCCAAGCGACGGATATGTCAAAAATTGGCTACATTTTGGAATTGTAACTGCGGGTTTTTCTTATGATTTTTAGTTGACCTTGAATTTAACGGGAAATAACAAGACAAAGAATCATGATTTTGGTTTTGTGATTGCATAGTCCCTGTCGAAAGAGTAAATCGTGCGATCATCGCTCAAGCAGCGAAGGCTATTGTAGAAGTGAGTTACTAGAAACGCGCTAATTGAGACAATAGCAAAATTAGCTATTCTTGCGTGATGAAACGCATAGAGATTGCAGCCATTTTGGGTGTGCTTACTGGATTTGTTTTTAAAGTAGTTCATTGGCCATTCGCTAATGAGATACTTAGTGTAGCGGTAAGTGTACTTTGTATTATTGATATCTTCGGCTCAGTGCTACTCTATCAAGATATTGGTCTTAGTAAGTGGTTAAAAGATAAAACAGTCCTCAAGAAAGATCTATTTAAAAGCATTGTCTTTCGCCTTTGCGGGGTGTCACTTGCACTCATCTGGACTGGCTTATTATTTTCGATTAACATATGGGCCGGCGCAGATCAATTTATCTCCTTTGGACTTTTAATGGCACTGTTTGCATTGGGTTTAGTTCTGCGTAAAATTAATATAAAGGATAAATCGTATTCTGAGGCTTTAGGTAGATTATTTCCTATGATTTTACTGGCTCTATTATTTTATCTAAAACCCCATGTTTGGATAGACTATCACTACGACCACGATCACCAAGCACGCGATTTACTGCGGAAAATGCAAACCAATCCGGACGATACTAGTTTGAGTAATCAGTTCCAAGATAGAATGAAATTTTATACAGACAGCTGTAATAACGTTGTTCAATCGAAAGATTAAACAATACTATTTATACCTTATAAGGTGTAAATAGTATTAAAAACGCTATATCTATGCTAGTTAAGGTATAGATTATCAATAAAAATATAATTTATACCCGATTAGGTTTAAATTATTAATAAATTTGCGGTAATATAGTAGTAAAGGTATAGATATGAAAGAAAAAGAACTCACGTCACTTGCTGTATTTGTGAAGCAACGTCGCAAGACGCTCAAAATAAATCAACTAGAATTATCAGAAAAAGCAGGTGTAGGATTACGATTTGTAAGAGACCTAGAGCAAGGTAAGGCCAGTTTGCGCATGGATAAGGTGAACGATGTTCTTCGTTTATTTGGTCACGAACTTGGGCCAGTTGAAATGGATAGAACGAAATTATGGCAATGAGAAGTGCATTAGTATATAGAAATGCGCTACTCGCAGGCGTTTTAACAGAGGACGAAAATGGTTATGCATTTACATACGATGACGCTTATTTGCAATGCAACGAGTTGCCTGTAAGTCTAACCTTACCCCTGTCAGAGAGACCATTCCTAAGCAATGTCCTCTTTCCTTTCTTTGATGGCCTAATACCTGAAGGATGGCTGCTAGATATAGCACAACAAAACTGGAAACTAAACGAGCGAGACAGATTTGGCCTATTGCTAGCCTGTTGCCAAGACGCTATTGGTGCGGTGAGTGTGATAAAGTCCTGATAGCTCAGAACGACTTATGATGTAAGACAAAAAAAAAGAGGAAGAAAGTAAATTACTTTCAAATGAAAAATTACAAGAAGACATACCGTCCCGATAGCTATCGGGAGACAACCAAAGAAATGCTGTCTGCTGTGCAGGAACCAGGCAATGACAAACCTATGCGTAATTGTTTGTTTTGCTATAAACCGTTGACGGAGTTCGGTGCAGATTTTCACCAAGCGTGCAACAAGCGTTTTTTTGGTCAATTGTACACCCCTACGCTCGATTATAAGTTTAACGACTTGGAGCAACTTGCCCAAAAAGTAGTACAAAGCCACATGGCAGTAACCGGCGTACAGCCCAAACTAAGCTTGAGTTTGCACCACAAAAAGGATAAAAATCCTGTAAAAAAACTCACAATAGTAGGCTTGTACGGCGACTATATACTTAAGCCACCAACAAAGCACTATGCCGAATTGCCTGAGGTAGAAGACCTTACTATGCACCTAGCTGATGTATGTGGCATAGCAGCGGTGCCTCACAGTCTTGTAAAACTGACCGATGGAACATGCTGTTATATAACTAAACGTGTGGACCGCACTCGTCATGGGAAATTGCACATGGAAGATATGTGCCAACTTACAGAGCGACTCACAGAGGATAAGTACAAAGGCAGCCATGAACAGGTAGCTAAAACGGTATTGAAATACAGTAGTAACCCTGCTTTTGATGTCACCAATTTTTGGGAGCAGGTACTTCTCTCTTATTTTACGGGCAATGCAGATATGCACCTCAAAAACTTTTCGTTACTAGCCAACGAACAAGGAGCTTATAGCCTTTCCCCCGCTTATGATTTAGTAAATACTGCCCTTGTAAACCCTGGAGATACCGAAGAGTTAGCCCTTACACTCAATGGAAAAAAGAGCAATTTGAAATACACTGACTTTGTACAAGCCTTTGATACCTTAAAAATGCCTGTTAAAGTGTTGGATGCCATGTTGCATAATTTTTACTACTGTCACAAGGAGATGGTGGGTAAGGTGCACAGTAGCTTTTTGAGTGAAGATATGAAACGCGGATATTTGTCAGTAATGGCTAAACGTTTTGAGCTAGTGCCAGAGCATGTTAAGTGAGTAACTTAAAAGCTACTGAGTGGTTCTCGGCTTGCACAAGGCCATAACTCTCAGGCGTTGAAAGTAATAATGGAGTCAGTTTTTGATTTCTTGAGGTAATAGTGCTTTTAGAATAGTGAAGAGTTTTTTATTAACTACCACGAGCAATCTTTAACCGTTACTCTTTTAGTACTAAAAACGATTGGTTTTGTAGATTTACTGCTTCTTTAAAAAATATCATGGAAGTACACGTAAACGCCAGGTTGCATTTTATTAAAACAGCCTATTAGCGTTTGTGTGTATGATTTTCCTTTTATCTCAAAAGACAATATGAATAAAAGCAGAATGTACTTGTTCACTTCTCAATGATACAAAAATTGAATCTTGAGTTTGAACTTGACACATTACCTTTGCCTTATGATCAGTTGGACTACCGTAAAACAATACGAAGACATTACCTACAAAAAATGCAATGGCGTAGCACGTATTGCCTTTAATAGGCCTGATGTACGAAATGCCTTTCGTCCGAAAACCACCAGTGAATTGTTGGATGCTTTTCACGACGCACAAGAAGATTTAAGCATTGGTGTAGTTTTACTCAGTGCTGAAGGACCTAGTAGCAAAGATGGGGTTTATAGTTTTTGCAGCGGCGGCGATCAAAAAGCACGCGGGCATAAAGGTTATGTAGGGGAAGATAATTACCACAGACTTAATATTTTGGATGTGCAACGCTTGATTCGCTTTATGCCTAAAGTGGTAATAGCAGTTGTGCCAGGATGGGCTGTAGGCGGTGGGCATAGTTTGCACGTGGTTTGTGATTTGACCTTAGCAAGTAAAGAGCATGCTATTTTTAAACAAACAGATGCTGATGTTACTAGTTTTGACGGTGGATACGGTTCTGCATATTTAGCCAAAATGGTAGGGCAGAAAAAAGCTCGTGAGATATTCTTCTTAGGCAGGAATTATAACGCTCAAGAGGCGTTTGATATGGGAATGGTAAATGCGGTAATTCCCCACTCAGAGTTAGAAGATACAGCGTACCAATGGGCTCAAGAAATTTTGGAAAAATCGCCAACCAGTATAAAAATGTTAAAGTTTGCCATGAATCTAACCGACGATGGCATGGTAGGCCAACAAGTATTTGCAGGAGAAGCTACACGATTAGCCTATATGACCGACGAGGCTAAAGAAGGCCGTGATGCTTTTTTAGAGAAACGTAAACCTAACTTTAAGAAGGAGTATCTGCCGTAGGGGTAAGATGCTTAGATCTTTAGAGTAGGCCATGAATTACCACGGGTCTCTAATCTAACTTTTTAAAATAGTAACTAGTTCGCTCGCTTGTCGCACGCCGCTTTCGCGCCAAACTTGTTTTCCTTGTTTGAAAACTATTAAAGTAGGAACTCCTTGTACGTGATATGTGCTGGCCAAAGATTGATTTTTATCTACGTCGATTTTAACGATTTTAACTTTTTCACCAAGTTCTTTTTTCACTTGTTCTAGAATTGGGACCATCATTTTACACGGGCCGCACCATTCTGCACTAAAATCTACCAAAACGGGCACATCTCCACTTATTATTTCCTTAAAACTTGCCATTGATTTTAACTCTGCTTCTTAGATTTTTAGACGAAACGCCCGTTGTTCTAAATTTTTGTCGGGATGGCGGGATTCGAACCCACGGTCTCACGCCCCCCAGACGTGCACTTTAGCCGGACTAAGCTACATCCCGAATTGTATTTAAAAGACATTCTAATAGAACGCCTTTTGATGGATGCAAATCTATGTTAAATAGTGTAAATGAAAATCTGTTTTTTCAAATAGCTTCAGAAATAATGGTCTACTGATGCGTCTTTAGGACTATTTTTTGTTGAGGTTTTTAGGATGTTTTTTAATGTTTCAAGAAGAAAAACGCTTACAACAACGAACTTCATACTAGGATTACGCAAGAAATAGGGTTGTTAATGTCCATTTTGAGCCTGTTTTTAAGAATTAACAAAAAAATAATACATCTGAAAATCAACAAGTTATGATTTTTTTATGCCAAAACAGACACATTTTGTTTAAAACTTAAAAGTATGAGGAACAACATATTAACCAAAAATACATATTTGCACTATTATTACATTTAAATACAAACCAAAATGAAACAACTTAGAAATGCATTAGTTTTAGTTGTAGCTGTTGCAGCTATCACACTTACTTCTTGTTCTCAATCTGACAATGGTGCTGCAGAAGCAGCAGCGGCAGCAACTGCAGATTCTCTTGCAGCAGCAGCAACTGCAGATTCTATGGCAGCAGCTGAAGCAGCGGCTATGGCAGCTGACACTACAGCAACTGCGGATACATCTGCTACAGTAGCTGAATAGTTCTGTCCTAAAAAAAATTAAAACGTCCTCAAATTATTGGGGGCGTTTTTTTTGTGCTTTAATGAACTAGGCTAAATTAAATTTATAACCCATATTACGAATCATTTATGTTATCTCAGACTACATTTTCATTTTTAAATGACCTTGCCGCCAATAACACGCGCGAATGGTTTACCCTGCACAAAAAAAACTACGATCTCTCAAGAAGTCAGGTTTTAGCATTGATAAAAGAAGTCCATAGTCAGTTAGATGTGGTGGATAAAATTGAGAATTCAAAGATTTTTAGAATTAATCGTGATGTACGATTTAGCAGCAACAAATCGCCTTATAAAACCAACTTCAGTGGCTATTACACGCGTTTAGGGGATTCACGGAGAGGTAGTTATTACATGAGTATTCAACCAGGGAATCAAACCGTTGTTGGAGGCGGATTCTATGATCCCTCGAAAGAGGATTTATTCAGAATACGAAAGGAATTTGAAATGGATCAATCTATCATTACTCAAATCACTTCGGATAAAACATTTAAACTGTATTTTGACGAGCTAAGAGGAGATAGAGTAGCAACTGCGCCGCGGGACTTTGACAAAGAGCATCCTCATATTAAATGGATTCAAATGAAGCAATTCTATGCGTTTAGAAGTTTTACAGACATAGAAGTGCTTGATCCGTCGTTTACAGAAGAAGTCATGAAGACTTTTGTGGCGATAAGACCGTTCTTCGACTATATGAGTGACATATTAACAACAGACTTAAATGGGGAATCTATACTAAAGTAGAAAATTACCATAAAATCCATGACCTATTACCAGTGCTTAAAAGAGGACATTCACCTTCATCATCCAATTAAACCCAGCCATAGGGTATACATAATTAAAATCCTGTCTGTCACCACCTAAATACCCACTAAAGGTATATCCATTAGGGGCATAAAATTGGTTAAGGACATTGTTTAAGTGCAGTCCGACATTAATGGTTTTAGCGCTTTTTAATTCGGCATGGGCGTAGTTAATACTACAATCTACATTGGTGAAAGCATCCAAGCTTCGCATATCATTTTGAGTATTGTCCAAATATTGTTTGCCGACATACTTGCCACTAGCATTTAACGTAAAAAAGGCGTTTGCTTTATAGCTCAAAAGAGCTGCAGCGATGGTGTTCGGAGAGAAGGCTATATCGGTATTTACAAATTGCTCACTAATCTGTGTGGGCCAGTTATCCCAGTCATCTGTGTACTGCGTAAAGTCCTGAATTTTATTTTCTGATAGTGTCATATTTCCTCCGCCTTGTAATTTTTTAGTAATAGGGTATTGAAAATCAAATTCTATTCCACTACGATAGCTGTTTTTTACGTTGGTACGAATAGCTTGCCCCACATTATTTACTGCTCCTGTTAGCACCAATTGATTAGTGTACTGCATGCTATAAAAATTTACATTCAGCTGCTTTCTTTTGTTCGCATATCTATATCCTACTTCTATATTTTCCATAGTTTCAGGCAAGGGCCTAGTACTGGTTTTATTGTCTCTAAAATCATCGCGAACCGGCTCTCTGTTACCTACGGCAAATACGCCGTAAAAGGTGTTGTTTTTAAGGAGGTAGGTAATACCTATTTTAGGATTAAAGAACAAAAAATTTACTTCTTGCGGAGCAAGGTTAAGACTGTCGTCTAAACCCTCAAATTGATAATTTACCGTGCGGTATTGTAAGTCGATATAAGGAATTAAGTTATTGTAGTTATAAGACTGACGAACGTAGAAATTCCCATCTATTTTGGTCGCGTTGTTGTCATAATATATAGCATTGATGGCTTCATAATCCGTAAATTGGGTAGCGATAGCTTCTCCAAAATGACGTCCATTGTAGCTGCTCAACCCGCCGCCAATTATCGTTTCAAATTTATTTCGATTATAGGTCACATTAGCAATGGTTCCTACTAGCGTATTATCTAACCATCTTCTGCGTATCACATCACCTACGAAGGAAGTGTCGCCGGTTGGTTGTAGGCTTCCAATACCGTAATCAGCAAGTGTTTCTTGGGCTTTAAATTGCTCAAAGTATCCTTTACCTGTCGTTATATACGCCGCTGTATTTAGCTTTAAAAAGCTACTGAATTCGTGGTCAAAGAAAAACTGATAGTGATTTTGTGTATAGCGATCTACCTCATTTTCATAGGTGTAGTAATTATAGGTTTTGCTATTACTTTCTTGTAAGTTTTGAAGATCATCCCCACCTATAGCCAGTTGATTGATGTACCTGTTTTCGCCTGCTATATCTCCCTTATAAACAGTCTGAGGTACGCCCCACCACGCTTGATACGTGCGCTCACTACCAAGGAGGATATTGGTTTTGAAAACAGATTTATCCCAATATTTAGCAGCTACCAAGTTAGCAGATCTTAAATCTGAACTTGCACGGTCTATGTATCCATCACTTTGTATCAAGCTGCCTCTGAGTTGAAACGCCCAATTATTTTTTAATCTACCTGTGTTGTGGAGCAGAGAAAACCGTTGAGTATTGAAACTCCCCACTCCAAAGCTTGTTTGCGTGGATGTTTCTTTGGGTAATTCATTTGTGCGAATATTTACACTTGCGCCAAAAGCGGCGGCTCCATTTGTGCTTGTGCCCACTCCTCGTTGTATCTGTACACTTTCAGTGGAGGTAGCAAGATCTGGCATATTTACCCAGTACATTCCTTGGCTTTCGGCATCGTTTATAGGTATTCCATTCACCGTAATATTTACGCGCGTAGGATCAATGCCACGTATACGAATTCCAGTATAACCCACGCCATTTCCAGCGTCTGAAGATATGACGGTACTTGGCGTCATATTAAGTAAAAATGGGAAGTCTTTACTTTGATCCATCATTTCTATTTCTTCCTTTTTGATATTTGTAAATGTGGATGGGGTAGTATTTTTTGCACGTACGGTCGTAATAACTGCCGCATCTAAAAATGCCATATCGGGCAATAAAAAGAAAATCTTCTCGGGACTTTTTTGTGCATTAACATAGACCACGCAAGAATCAACGAATGTTTTATATCCTACATGGGTTATTGCTGCTTGGTACTTTCCCGATGGAATATTTTCTATGTAGATGGAGCCATTTTCGGTAGAGTAGGCGGTAAATGTTTTTTGCTTGTTACTTAACCTAATAAATGCAGAGGCTATAGGCTCATAGCTACTTGCATTTTTTAGTTGAGCATTGAAGGTGTTTTGCCCAGAGCATATCGTGGTAGATATCACAAATAGTGAGAGTAAAGAAGCTACCTGGCGGCTTATACTTGATTGTTTTTTCATTCCTGTGTTTTATTTTAAAATTACAGGAGTGTTGAGAGATACCTTACTATCTTTTATTCCCTACGGCAGCATTATCTGCATCAGGTTTCGTTCGCAGAAGCGAATCGTGGGTATCATCTCAGCAATGCAGAAATTGTGGTCTGCAAAGCACCCCTTTGTTGGAGCAAATGTATATGAACAAGTTGTTTTTTAGCTATTACAGTACAAAGATATTTTTGAGTATGCCGTAACTTAAGCATAGATAGATTCCATAATAGCGTTTTAGGGATACAATAGTGTTACACTTTGTTCTCTTTTGCAAAAACTAATACCTTTGCACCCATTTAAAAACGTATTTAATCATGCCAAAAATAATCTATACCAAGACCGACGAAGCTCCAATGTTAGCGACATTTTCTTTTTTACCCATTGTACAAGCATTTACGACTGCGGCAGGGGTGAAGGTGGAAACAAGAGATATTTCACTTGCGGGTCGTGTTTTGAGTCAGTTCCCTGAATATTTGGAACCTGAGCAACGTGTGGGTGATCATTTGGCAGAACTGGGAGAATTAGCTACTAAACCGGAAGCCAATATTATTAAGCTTCCTAATATATCAGCATCTGTTCCTCAGCTTAAAGATACCATTGTAGAATTACAAGCTAAAGGATATAAAATCCCTAACTATCCGGATAATCCGATAACGGATGAAGAAAAAGAAATAGCTGTGCGATACGGCAGGACAAAGGGTAGCGCAGTAAATCCTGTTTTACGTGAGGGTAATTCAGATCGTAGAGCTCCAAAAGCAGTAAAAAATTACGCAAAGAAAAATCCACATCGTATGGGTAAATGGTTTGCAGATAGCAAAACCAAAGTAAGCACGATGCAGCATGGAGATTTCAGAAACAACGAAACATCGGTTACGATTGCAGAACCAACTACTTATACTATTGTACATACAGACGAGGTTGGGAATCTTACAGAACTAAAAAGCGCAAGTAAATTATTGGCTGGCGAGATTATAGATGCAACTTTTACAAGTAAGAAAGCGTTGCTTTCATTCTTACAAGGGACTATTGAAGATACCAAGAAAGACGGAACGCTTTATTCATTGCACATGAAAGCAACGATGATGAAGGTTTCAGACCCTATCATATTTGGGCATGCCGTTCGCGTTTATTTTGATGAGTTGTACCAAAAACACGAAGCTGTTTTCGAGCAGTTGGGCGTTAATTTGAGTAATGGTTTTGGAAACTTACTAGCCAAGTTAGATGAGCTAGAATCTACCAAAAAAGAGGAAATACTTGCAGATATAGCAGATGTAATGGAAAAGCAGCCTGATTTAAGTATGGTGAATAGCGATAAGGGAATTACAAATCTTCACGTACCTAGTGATGTGATTATAGATGCGAGTATGCCTGCCATGATTCGAAACGGTGGCAGGGTATGGGATTATGCCGGCAAAGAACGAGATACCAATGCCGTTATTCCAGACAGCAGTTATGCATCTGTATTTAGTGCGACCATTGATTTTTGTAAAGCGAATGGTGCTTTTGATCCTACTACTATGGGCACAGTGCCTAACGTAGGATTAATGGCGCAAAAAGCAGAAGAGTATGGCAGTCATGATAAGACCTTTGAAATAGAAAAAGAAGGTAAAGTAGACGTAATAGATAGTAATGGCAACATTTTATTAAGCCATAAGGTGGAGGCTGGAGATATTTGGCGCATGTGTCAGGTAAAAGATGCACCTATTCAAGACTGGGTTAAATTGGCGGTAAATAGAGCAAAGGCTACAGGGTCACCTATTGTGTTTTGGCTTGATGAAGAAAGAGCGCATGATGCAGAGGTTATCAAAAAAGTAAATATGTATCTAAAAGATTACGATACTACCGGATGCGAAATACTGATTATGAGCCCTGAGAAAGCTACTCATTATACGTTAGAAAGAGTAAAAAACGGGTTAGAAACAATCTCTGTAACGGGAAATGTGTTAAGGGATTATTTAACAGATCTATTCCCCATACTAGAGTTAGGTACCAGTGCTAAAATGCTAAGTATAGTGCCGCTCATGAATGGTGGTGGATTGTTTGAAACAGGTGCTGGAGGAAGCGCACCAAAGCATGTGGAGCAATTGGTAGACGAAAACTATTTACGATGGGATTCATTGGGTGAGTTTTTGGCTTTAGCCGTAAGTTTAGAGCATTTAAGCGAGCGTTATGATAATCCGAAAGCTAAGGTTTTGGCAGACGCATTAGATGCTGCAACAGAGAAGTTTTTAGAAAATGATAAATCTCCTGCACGAGCTGTTGGAGGAATAGACAATAGAGGCTCTCATTTTTATTTAGCAATGTATTGGGCAGAAGCGTTGGCTAACCAAGATGCAGATGCTGAGTTACGTGCTAAGTTTGGACCTATAGCAGAACTTTTAGGCAGTAATGAAGCTCGAATTAATGAAGAATTGATTGCGGTACAAGGAAAGCCAGCAGATATTGGAGGGTACTACTTGCCAGACGAGGCTAAAACAAGCCGTATAATGCGTCCATCAGAAACCTTAAATGGTATTTTAGGTGGATTAGCGAAAGCCTAAAATTACGAAGTTTAAGCGTTCAATTCATTTTTTCTTTATTTATTCCCTAACATCACAGGTACAGCTTGCGTATATAGGAGTACACAACCATCAAATATGAATTATAGATTACTTACCTTTTTATTTTCTTTTTTTTCACTTAGTTATTCGTTTTCACAAACTACAGTTTCACCACTTATCTTAAGCAATCAAGTATGGACTGCAGCGGGAAGCCCTTATTCTCTGCCACAAAACACTTATATTGATACAGGAGTTACCGTCACAGTTATGCCCGGTGCAGAAATTATCGGAGCAGGAGGTTATACCACATTGTATATTGACGGAGCATTCAACATCCTCGGCAAGGCAGATTCTATTGTGCATGTCTCAGGGTTGATCATTAACTATAAACAAAAAAGTGGCATTCGCTACGCAGCTAAAGGTGGAGAAGCAATTATACGATATGCTGATGTAGAAGGTACCGGTGTAGCCAACAAAATATTTGACATACAAAGCACCAATTTTAGAATAGAAAATTCGAGAGTTTATAATGGATACTATAGCATATATGCCTACAACATTGGTTACGATAAGTCTAATCTAACTATTTTAAATTGTGAAATAGAAGGTGTAAAAGGCACGTCATATCACCAAGGAACTGCAATATATCTTTCAGGAGATTCTTTAAAAACGGTCATGCTGAATAGCTCTGTTAGCTACGCCCGGGGTTTGCAAATTACAGGTATATTCTATGCTAAAGGAAACACTTTTAAATACTTAGACGAAATCAGATTTGGACAACGTGGGGATTTAGACCTCTTATGTAATGATTTTATTGATATCAAATATGGTATTTTGGTGGGCTTCTATGGTCAAATCCAAAACACGTTTAATTTCAAAAACAATAATTTAGACTCTGTTGGTTATGACGCTACGCGATCCTATTCTGCAGCACTGTGCCTTGAGCGATATACCGCTAATTACATCGATCCGATATTAAATATTCATTATAATAATTTCGATAATACGCCTAAAAAAGTACGCATTGCGGGTTCAAATCCTAACCCTACAAGCAGTACAAGGATCGATCTGACCTCCAACTATTGGGGTACGACAGATACCTTAGCAATAAATGCAAGCATTTCTGACTACCAGGATAATTTTAATATTTATGGACGGGTAGATTATGCTAACTTACTTAGTTCGCCTTCTACAGGATGTCCTTATAACGAGCCATGCCCAACTCCTAATTTCTCGCTTACACGAGAGTATGCGCAAATCTACCTAACAGATTCTACCAATGCAGACTCAACAATTGTTCGTATATGGAGTTTTGGGGACGGGGCAAAAGATACAACCAATGGCAATTCGTTGGATCATGAGTACACGTATAGCGGGGACTTTACTGTTTGTTTATATGTCTTAGATGCCTATGGTCGAGTTTGTGATTCACTGTGTAAAACAGTATCTATTCCGGCGCTGTTTAACTGTAATGCATCCTATTATATAGCAGTAGACACAAATATAGCATATACGATGTATGTGGTAGATAATAGTACCAACACTACTCCTTCAACACAGTATATATGGGATTTTGGAGATGGAAATATAAGTTCATCTGCAAAGCCAACTCACGAGTATGCGGCCTTTGGAAAGTACGAACTTTGCTTAACAATTATTGATCTTGATAATTCTTGTTACAGTCAGTTTTGTGATTCTATTGGCATGAATTCTAAGGGTGAAGTTCTTAAAAAAGACGGGTTTACAGTTAATATCCTGTCACAGGAAGAGTTAGGAGTTTCGAGCATTGAAAAAACTACTAACGTGGTGCTGTATCCTAACCCTACCAATGGTATCGTAACGGTTGCTTTAACGAATATAATCAATGCACCGATAGAGATTAAAGTATTAAATGCGTATGGTCAAGAGGTGCTTGGGAGTAAAGACGGGATAAGCACTTCTAATTCGCACATCCAACTTGACATGAACGGATTTAAACATGGAATCTATTTTGTGCAGATATCAATGGGAGACAAAATGACAACCAAAAAGTTGTTTTTATCCAAATAATCAAAAATTTAAGTAGGCAGGCACATCATGTGTCTTCTAATTTGTTTTGCAAATAGACGAAATTATAGCAGGCTGTATTCGCAAAGATAGGAGGTCTCAGAATGCATTATATAAGGCATTCTATCCACTGTTACATAATATTGCGAGTCGGTATTCTGCAAGCCAAAATCAGATTAGTCACCTTATAAATACCTCATTTTTTAAGGTGCTTAAAAGTATTAATAACTATGATAGCCAATTTGCCTTGGCCACATGGATACGAAATATTGCGATAAATACCAGCATAGATGAGTATCGAAAAAACGCCAGTTATGAACGCAAAATAGTTGTCACGGAGGACCTAGATGAAGATGAAAATCTTGTTTTGAATGAGGGGGAACAGAATTTAGAAGAAAGTGACGTGCTAGAACTTCTTCATCGATTACCTGCCATTAACAAAAATGTACTGAATCTTTTTGTGATAGATGGGTATTCGCATAAAGAAATTGCAAAACTGTTAAAAATATCTGAAGGAGTAAGTAGATGGCACCTCAATAGAGCTAGGAGAATGATGAAAACCTTATTAGAAGAAAGACAACGAAATGAGAATTTTAAAAGAAGCTTAATAAAATGAGTCAGAAGAATACGTTAGATGATTTTTTAAAAGAGAAACTGGGCAAACCAACAGTTCCCTATTCTTCAGCGGATTGGGATAGAATGGAAGAATTGTTAGAGGATGATCACAAAGGCGTATTGGTCTTTTGGCTATTCCGAACCGGGATAGCAGTTGCGCTTATAGTATTATGTGTCTTATCCTACAGTGTTCTTAAAAAAGGGAATAAACCTCATCTGTTTTCTAAGGGGCAAAATACAAGTGCATCAAGCATCATTAAGGAATCTCCAAAATGGGAGGAAGCTTTCGCTCAAAAAAGAGCAAAGAATTTATCTCAGACATCTCGTCGTAAAAATGAGAATATTATTTTCGGCAAAAGCCAAATCTTCCCCAAACGGAATCCATACACGCAAATTAAAGGTAAGAATAAATTGTATTCTGAACCTTGGATGCTCGATAATTTAGATTTTATGGACTCCGAGATAATGCAGCAAACAGAGGTTTTCACTCAACTCGTAGAAAATGAAAAATCCGATTTAAAAATGGTTATTAATTGGCAGGATGCGAAATGGATGAATCTTGTAAACGAAATGAAAGTAGACACCACTTGGAATATACCTGAAAAAGTGGATGATGAAGATTCGTTATGGAGTGCAATCGTATTAACACCTCACAAACCTCCAGTGCACTATTTTATTAGTGTTTACGCAGGGAATTTTGCTTACGCCAAACAAAAAGTATCAAGTGAATTGTATCATATTCAGACCGACGAGATTCCTTTTAGGGTTACCAATTACGGTTTAGATTTTGGTGTACAGCTAGGGGATTGGGCGCTCAAATTAGGACTAGGACAAACCGTAATACGAGAAAATACCAATTATAAATCGTTTACATATGCTACTACGTACGATACTTCTTATGCTATCATAAAACGTACTTATACGACGACTCCTTCGGGAAATAACATATCATTAATCAAAAAAGAAATTAAAGCTACAACCGATTCGTCAGTCTTTACAGCCTGCAAGGATTGCGAAACCCGCATAAGCTATGTTAATGTTCCGTTAGTGGTTCAATATCAAAAATCATTCAATCGATTTAAGTTGTTTGGAGAGCTGGGGTTTACCGCTTCATTTTTGCAAAATCAAAAAGGTCTTTATACCATAAATCAAGGGAATGTGGATGGTCAAATCGTATACGAAGTAGGTTTGCTATCTGCTGATTATCTTACTAACGTACTCTATCAACCACACGTGTCAACAGGAGCGAAATTTACCATGTTCAACAATATAAATGTGTTTACGCTATATAATTATACCATATCACTAAACTCTATAATGAAAAGTTACGATCAGAAACTTATCACGCATGGTCTAAAGTTTGGGATAGAATATAAATTTTAGATGGCGCAGTTAACTTAAGAGTGTAACGCCCGATTGCCAGTGGCCGCTAGTGCAGCTTCTTTGGTTACTTCACTTGTTGTAGGATGGGCATGGCAAATACGCGCAATATCTTCGGCACTTGCACGAAACTCCATAGCAACGGCGATTTCAGAAATCATATCGGCAACACGTGGTCCTATCATATGGGCACCAATTACTTCATCCGTCTCTGCATCGGCTAGTATTTTTACAAAACCATCAGTATCCATGCCTGCAACTGCACGACCATTGGCTCTAAATGGGAATTGACCTACTTTGTATTTTATTCCTGAAGCTTTAAGTTGCTCTTCTGTTTGGCCGATTCCTGCAATCTCAGGCCATGTATATACTACGCCTGGGATAAGATTGTAATTGATATGGGGTTTTTGTCCAGCTAATATTTCTGCAACCATCACGCCTTCTTCTTCTGCTTTGTGGGCAAGCATAGCACCTTTTACCACATCACCTATCGCGTAGATAGTCGGAACATTGGTTTGTAAATGACCGTTGGTTTCTATTCTTCCTTTATCATCCAGTTTAACTCCTGCTTTGTCTGCGCCTAGTCCATCTGTATACGGACGTCTGCCTACCGATACCAAACAATAGTCTGCTTCTAACGCTATATCCCCTTTTTTGCCTTCTGCTTTTACCGTAACCACTTTACCATTGGTAGTTACTGATGTAACTTTATGACCCAGGTATAAGTTCATACCTTGTTTCTTTAAGATACGTCCCATTTCTTTACCTAAGCCAGCATCCATGGTAGAGATTACACTGTCGGCATATTCTACTATGCTCACTTCAGCGCCTAGCCTATGGTACACAGAACCGAGTTCTAAGCCAATTACACCGCCGCCTATTACCACTAGGTGTTTAGGTATTTCGGTTAAGGTTAAGGCTTCAGTAGAAGATATTACGCGTTTTTTATCGATCTCCATTCCTGGAAAGCTAGTTGGCTTACTTCCGGTCGCGATTACAATATTTTTAGCAGAGATAGTTTCTTTCTTTTCGCCGTCTATTTGGATAGTATTGGCATCTACAAATGACCCCATTCCTACGTACACGTCAACCTTATTTTTTTTCATAAGGAAATCAACGCCTTTCGTCATTTGGTCTACCACGCCTTGCTTACGGGCAATCATTTGCTTAAAATCTATTTTAGGCGTTCCGATGCTAATACCGTGATCGGCAAACTTATGTACCGCATCATGATATTGATGAGAGCTATCTAGCAACGCTTTACTAGGAATACAACCTACGTTCAGGCATGTGCCTCCGAGGGTTGCGTATTTTTCGATGATAGCGGTTTTAAGTCCTAACTGTGCACATCGAATAGCGCATACATATCCGCCTGGCCCACTTCCTATTATTGCTACGTCGTAATTATTCATGTTGTTAAAATATTTCTTCTTGTTGTTCTACTCTTAAGCCAGCAGATACTATGTTTGGAACAGACTCCAATCGCATATCTTGACTTATGGAAACGGTATATTTTCCCTTTTGGGTTAAAAATTTTCTATGAAAAACGGGAATTCTAAAGGTGATAACATCTCCCAATCCTGAACCTAACCATTTGCCAGATTTCTCTGCAAGTTGAAGGGGTACGTTATATTCTTTTGAACTACTGTCTGGAAAAGTAATGTTCATTTTTACATGAAAATTAGCGTAAGGGTAATCGCCGTTTATTCTCAAATTGGCTGATAGTTGGTGATAGTGCCCGGGTTCCAATACTTCAAACGAATCGGTGATAACGTCTTTGTATTCCCAGCCTGAAACAGGGAGTGTATGATATTCATCTACCAATACATCTTCGTTGCACCCAACAAATAAAAACGCGGTGATGGCTAGTATGAAAAGGTATTTTTTCAAGGGTAAGGCAAAGGTAGAAAAATAACCATACTGAAGCATTCAAATTTATAAGTATGTAAAACTATACTGTCACGTCGCTTTAACATTATTTAAGTATGTATCTTCAAATAGGTCACAGTATGTTCATTTTCTAATAAAAACATTCCATTTCCCGTTTACCTTTATAACTTGTGCCGTATTAATCAGCTATGCTAAAAAAAATCATCTTCATCGCTTTTACTATTTTCCTGAGTGTTTCTTCTTTTGCTTTAGATGAGATAAAATCAGATATTAAAAAAGTAACCGTTTTTTTAAATGGAGCCCAGGTAACTCGTTCATTTACTTCTAAACTATCTGGGGGTACACAAACCCTGCGCATCACAGAATTATCTCCGTACTTAGATGCTAAAACCATACAAGTAAAAGGCAATGGAGAGTTTACCATTTTATCTATTCGCCATCAAATGAACTATATGGACGAGAAAGAGCTATCTGGTGATTTAAAGAAAATATCAGACAGCCTAAATTACTATCAGGCCAAATCTAAACTGGTAGATATCGAGCTAAATACGCTGAATCAAAGTGAACAATTTTTACAAACAAATAGGGGCATAAAGGGCCAAAACGATAATTTAGACGCAGCTACTTTTCGTGCCGTACATCAGTTTTATTATGATGAATTGCTACTTATTGCTAAAAAAAGAAACAAGCACAGCTACCAAAAAGCAGATATTAGCTCGGCTATGAGCAAATTTAGAAATCAACTAGATGCCATAAATAGTAAGTTAACTCAAAATACGAGCGAAATACTTCTGGAGCTCCAAGCAAATAAATCTACCAGTGGCCAATTTGAATTGAGTTACTTGGTTAATCATGCCAGCTGGTATCCGAGTTACGATATACGCGTACAAACGATAAATGACCCACTCACCCTTATATACAAAGCAAATGTGCAGCAAAATACCGGGGAGGATTGGGATGGTGTAAGTCTTACCTTTAGCAATGCAAATCCATATCAAAGTGGTGATTTGCCTGTGCTAACACCGTACTATCTAAACTATGTAGACGCCGGCTATAATCCAAACCCATACAAGGCTAACGCTACTCAAAATTCGTACAACTTAGGCAACTATATAAGCAGCAATGCTTCGCAAGCATCTGGCAGAGTAACCGATGCAAATGGAGCGGCAATTGCTTATGCCACTATTAAGGTACAAGGAACGTCAATAGGCACAATTACGGACGAAAATGGTAATTGGTCCATCACCTTGCCTCAAGGTAAAAATCAACTTTTTGTGAGCAGCATTGGTTTCGGAGATATGTATGAATCGGTAAGTGCAAGTGCAGGAAATAACATTGTGCTTACCAGCACACAAAATAACGCTCAAATTCAGATTAATATGGATGCAAATCGTTCTTTCTTGGAGTCGGATGATGATATGCAATATTCTGCATCAGCACCCTTACAAAGCTATACTTGGGCAGAAACGGAGGGATTGGTAAGCACAGGCTACAACCGTTTTTCACTTACCGCGCCCCGAAAAGATAAACAGGTATATGTTTCTACGCCTATTGCTGTAATGCCGTTGGAAAATCAAACTAGCTTAGAAATAACACTCGATATACCTTTTACGATAAAAAGCGATGGTAAGCAGAAGGTGGTTTCGATAAATGAAGCAAAGGTGCCAGCGTATTACGAGTACAGAAGTGTTCCAAAATTAGAGAAAGCAGCATTTTTAATAGCCAGAGTAGCTGACTGGAGTGAGTATAATCTTCTTGAAGGTGAAGCTAATTTATATTTTGAGAGCACCTATATTGGCAAGTCTATTTTAGATGTGCGTTTTCTATCAGACACGCTAAATATATCATTGGGTAGAGATAAAAATGTGCTTATTAGCCGACAAAAAGTAAAGTCGCAAACCAGTAGAGAATTTATCGGGAAAGAGACTTTAGAAAAACGTCAGTTTGAAATAAAAGTAAGGAATAATAAACAACAACCTATCAACTTAATTGTGTACGATCAAGTGCCTGTAAGCAGCATGCCAAAAGACATAGAGGTGCTGTTAAAGGATAAAAATGGTGCAATTCATGCGGAGCAAACAGGCGAACTTAAATGGGAGTTAACCATAGATTCACAAAAAACTACAGAGCTTAACTTTAAGTATCAAGTGAAGTTTCCTAAGGGACAAACAATTAATTTAGAATAATAGTTAAAGTCCCGTTAAGCTACACAACTGCTACAGCATCGCTCCTTAATTAGTTACTAATAATGCTAAAATATGATCAGCAGGAGTTGCTCAAAAACAGTAGAGATGCATAAGTTTGTAAAGCCAATGCGAAATTTCATTTTTAGTATATTAGTTGCCCTTAGTGTTTCTGCTGTTGGACAAGATTTAGAGGCTATCATAAAAGGCGAAAAGGCTGCCTATGCGGCTAAACAAAACTTTAAGTCAAAGCTCAGCGGTCAATCGTACGACATTATCTATCATAAATTAAAACTACAGATAGATCCTGCTGTACGTTTTATAAAAGGGAGTGTATACTCTGAATTAGTCGCTTTAGAAAGTAATTTTAATACGTTTTCGTTTGATTTGGACATACGAATGACCGTAGATTCTGTAATCTTCCAGAATAAGTCCATACCGTTTTCTCATCAAAACGACGAAGTTTCTATAACGATCCCTAATCAAAATAAAGGTAATAAAATAGCGATAGAAATATACTATCAAGGTGATCCGAGTAAGAACGATCAGTACGGTTTTAACTTTGATTATACGCAAGATGGGCCTATCGCCTGGACATTATCAGAGCCTTATGGAGCTTACGGTTGGTGGCCATGTAAGCAGCAGCTTACAGATAAAATAGATTCCATGGACTTTGAGTATACCATCCCAAAAGGCAATAAAGCCGCAGGACAAGGCATGTTGCAAGGGGTAGATACCTTGTCAGACAGCAGTTTGGTTTACCATTGGAAACACCGCTACCCCATCTCAACCTATTTAGTTTCAGTTACCGTTACCAATTATTATGAGCAAAGTTTTTACATACCGCTGAGTGGTGGCGACAGTGTTTATCACTTAGATTACTTGTATCCAGCCTATAAACCTGCTGCAGATACTCTTAGTTTAGCCATACACGGAATGATGCGCGCATTTGACAGTTTGTTTGGTGATTATCCGTTTAAAAAGGAAAAGTATGGGCATGCCCAGTTTGCAAGAGGTGGAGGTATGGAGCATCAAACCATGAGCTCCATGAGTGATCTAGGATTTGACCTTATGGCGCATGAACTTGCGCATCAATGGTTTGGAGATAAGATAACCTGCGGTAGTTGGGCAGATTTATGGTTAAACGAAGGCTGGGCAACCTATGCCAATGGACTCGCTCGAGAAATGGTACAAGGGAAGCTACCATTTATTGACTTTTTAAAAACGTGCAATAATAGAATTACTCGGAATACAGATGGTGCCGTTTTTGCCTACGATACCACTAACGTGAACAATCTATTTTTTGGAGATATGCGTTATCGCAAAGGGGCAAAAGTATTGCATCTGTTGCGCTGGGAGCTGGGCGACGATGTGTTTTTTAACGCTACGCGGAATTACATGGCAAATGCTGAATTGTGCTACGGTTTTGCTCACACAGTAGATTTTAAAGAAGCACTGGAACTAGAATCAGGTCAGGATTTAACCGATTTTTTTGATCGTTATATTTACAAAGAAGGCTGGCCCACCATAACTACAGTTTGGAATAGGCTACCCGCGGGTAAAGTAGCACTCGCTATAAGTCAAGTTACTTCGCATCCTTCGGTATCTTTTTTTCCACTTAAAATAGAGTACCGTGCGAAAGGGGAAAATAAGGATACCCTGTTTATAGTAGACCATTCAGTGGGTAATCAAAACGCAATATTAGACTTGGGTTTTAAGGTGGAGGAACTCTATTTTGATCCTAATTTCTGGCTTATCTCCAAGGATGTAGTGCTTGAAGGATTACATCTAGATCTTACAGGCATAACGTTATTTCCTAATCCAACTTACCGAGAGTTGAACATTTATGTAGAAGACAAAAAGGTAAATGAACTACTTATTTACGACTTGCAAGGCCGTCTAATACTTAAAGAACAGATTAACACACCTACAAACAATATGATTCAAGTAGATGTGTCTTCCTTAGCAAACGGCTTATACACGATAAAAGTCAATACGGAAGATAAGTCACTCTTAAGCAAGTTTATTAAATCTGCTCTTCCGTAAGTTTAAGAAATGATAAAGACCTTTAACGTCCAATATTAAGGGGAAAGATTCTACTTTAAAATGGCATTAACAAGTTCTTCACTCATAGGAGTAACACCTGAATCGTAGTGTGCTATCAATTTTCCGTTTTCATCTAGAAGGAATTTATTAAAATTCCATCCCACTTTATAATCATCAATTCCGTTATAATCTTTAGAAGTTAACCATTCATATATGGCATGTTGATCCTTTCCTTTCACGTCTATTTTTGTAGTTAGCGGAAAAGTGACTCCGTAATTTTTTTGACAAAAACTAGCAATATCTTCTTTGCCACCTGGTTCTTGTCCCATAAATTGATTACAAGGAAAACCAATGATTTGTACTTTGTCCCCATGTTCGGTATAAAGTTTTTGTAAACCTTCGTATTGTGGAGTGTAGCCACATTTTGATGCAACGTTTACAATCAGTATTTTTTTGCCTTTATAGTCTGCCATATTGATAGCGCCATTTTCATCTAGCGTTGCTATCGAAAAGTCATAAAAGCTTTTGCTTTGGGTTGTGGTATTTTGTGTGCTCATAGAGGTTTGGCTAGTGGTATTATTTTTTTTAGTAGATGTACAGCTTGAAGCCCATATCACTAAAGCCATAAGAAGTGTATTTTTCATAGTGGTTAAACAATAGTAATACCTCAAAGTTTTTAGATTATACAGAATTAAACGAACTATATGCACTTAAAGTGGTTTATAAGGTTACCATGAGTGAAGATAAAGAGATAAAGCAGTATTATACGGGGGAGGCGAAGTTTTCACCTATACCATTATCTGTATCGTCACCCGTTATTAATCCTGAAAATAAAGGTAAAATAAAAGCTTCTGCCGTAGAAGCTATGCAAAAACATGCAGAGCAGCAAATGACTATGCTGCGCAAGCAAGCGGATGTTATTATGAATCAGGTACGCGAAATCGAAGCTCGTTTGGAAGTCTCTTATGGGATATATGAAGCGGAGATGAAATTCACGCCTAAAATACATGAGGTATATCACCTGTATGAGAAGAATGGAACTAAAATTCTTTCTTTTATTTCTCCAGAAGAATGGGGTGAGCGAATGCCATACGATTCGTTTATTGCATCTGTACTATTACTTCCAGATAAGACTTGGGAAGTAAAAATACGCAATGACGAAGGTGGATTACAGATTATTTAGTCACCTCTTCTAAAATGCCTAGGTAATTGACATATCTACTAGGGCTTATCTCTCCATTGTGCAAGGCTTCTACTACTTTACACTCAGGTTCTTCGGTATGCACACAGTCGTTAAATTTACAACCTGCTAACAGTGCACGCATTTCTGGGAAATAATGTGAAACCAAGCTAGGTTGCATATCCACCATACCAAAATCTTTGATACCAGGAGTGTCTATTATGCGATAACCATTGGCTCCTACAAA
>CAMDCQ010000002.1 GCA_945890595.1 Chitinophaga pinensis | reverse complement strand
AATCAAAGCCCTGGCCCAAAGTGGTTAATCCTATTTTTAAGCTAGATCCTGTATTGGAGGCATTGGTAGCCCATTGAGCAGAAGCAGTGAAAGAAGCGGCTATCATAGTAGCTAAAGTTAGTGTTTTGATTGTTTTTTTCATAGGTCTAGTTTTTACAGTTTTACATTGTTTACAGAACATACCCCTTCCGTCACTATTTTTAGTGTGTTTTATATAGTTACTTGACTTTTAAAATGTATTGCTTATTTAGAGTTCATAAATCCGCAATTAGAGTTTTGTTCTATCCCGAAAATAGGAAAATTTTTTTGGAAGAAAAAAGTGTGAAGAAAAAAAGTGCAAAGAAAATACGCAATTAATTGATAACAAGCAAGTTGTTTTGTCAAAAAAAAATTATTACTCACAAAACCAATTAGCACGCCGATTCATACACTGTGACTACGTAATGCATGCTGTTGCCTTACCGCGTTCACTTTTATGTAGTTACCATACATGATTAGCCATAGGCGTATAGACTGATACTTACAACTGCAGTGGCAATGCATAGTCTTCTTGCATAATAAAGCCTTCATATAGGGACACCATGTGTGGCTTACGCATGACATGTCTGCAAACTCAATATGCATTGGTAAAACACCAGAAAAAATCATTTCTACTCTTTTCCATTTTCTTCTTAAATTGCACCGATGAATAGTGCTATAATAAAAGGTATGGGCTATTATGTTCCTAGCAATGTTGTAACCAATGATGACCTTGCTAGCATAATGGACACCAACAACGAGTGGATCGTTGAGCGGACGGGTATTAATGAAAGACGTTGGATTAAAGATAACAGTGAGAGCACATCTTCTATGGCTCTTGAAGCATCCAAAAATGCCATTGCTGATGCTGGAATAGATAAAACTGAAATAGATTTTATCATATTCGCTACCTTAAGTCCGGATTACTATTTTCCTGGACCCGGTGTTACACTGCAAAAAGACTTAGGACTAGATACCATAGGTGCCTTAGATGTACGAAATCAATGCAGTGGTTTTGTATACGCCCTGTCTATAGCAGACCAATACATCAAAACAGGCATGTATAAAAACATTCTGGTAGTGGGCTCTGAATATCATAGCGGCGGTCTTGATAAATCCACTAAAGGACGCGGAGTAACGGTTATTTTTGGCGATGGAGCAGGGGCAGCAATTGTATCCAAAAGTCCAAACGCTGATAGAGGTATCCTCTCTACGCACTTGCATTCGCAAGGTGAATTTGCAGAAGAGCTTACGCTACTTGGGCCAAGCACACGACGTTGGGTTCCTGAAATAATAGATGGTGCAGGAAAAGACGACGAGGCCATTTATCCATATATGAACGGAACGTTTGTTTTCAAGCATGCAGTTACCCGATTTCCGCAGGTAATAGGTGAAGCCTTAACACAAAATAATTTAAAAAGCACTGATATAAACTTGCTCATACCCCATCAAGCAAACCTCCGTATTTCTCAATTTGTACAACAAAAGATGGGCTTAAGAGACGATCAAGTCTTTAACAACATCCAAAAATACGGCAATACAACCGCTGCTTCTATACCCATAGCATTGGCAGAAGCTAAGTTAGCTGGTAAAGTTAAAGAAGGAGACTTGATTTGTTTGGCGGCATTTGGCAGTGGATTTACCTGGGCAAGTGCACTTATAAGATGGTAGCTGGCATATCCCAAAAAGAGCTGATCCAGATAGGAATTATCACCTTAGTTTCGTACTTATTGGTACAGCTAGGAAAAGCCCTTATCAAACGAAGTATTCGCAAAACCTATAGTGACACGTCGGATGACGACGCTAAAATAACGGGACTAAAATTTCTTTACAACACCCTTTCCTTTCTTATTTATACCGTTGGGGTCATTGCTATTATTTACACTATTCCTCCCCTCAAAAACGTGGGCAAAACACTATTTGCTGGCGCTGGAATATTTGCTGCAATACTTGGTTTTGCCTCTCAACAGGCTTTCTCAAATATTATAGGGGGTATTTTTTTGGTCATGTTTAAACCCTTTAGGGTTGGCGATCTTATAAAGGTAGGAGAACTTGATGAAGGTTATGTAGAAGATATTACGCTACGACATACGGTTATTCGCGATTTTGAAAATAAACGCATTGTCATTCCTAACTCCATGATAAGTAGTGAGACTATACATAACTCCAATATTAAAGATGAACGGGTTATGAATAGAATACCTTTTGTAATAAGTTACGACTCTAATATGGATACTGCTATTGACATTATTCAGAAAAGCGCATTGAACCATCCATTATACCGTGATTATAGGTCACTAGCAGAAACCAACGAAAATAAGCCTGCTGTGGATGTTAGAATTATAAAATGGGGTGATTCAGGAATAACCTTAAGAGCGTATATATGGACGGATACCCAAGAAGAAGGATTTGCTTTAAAAACGGACCTATTCTACACCGTTAAAAAAGAGTTTGAAGCCAATACTATAGAAATACCATACCCACATCGAATCATCGTTTATAAAAATAATGAGCTCAAGAAAAAGGAACAAGAAACTATTTAATAGTCCTATTTCGTACAATCTTGAAAAGGATAACGGTGTCATGAACATGGACTGTATAGTCTATAACGATATATATTATAAAAAATCCATCGAAAAAAAATGGGATGACTTACAGCCCCTTCTTTCTGAGCATCAAGATAAATATATCTGGTTAAATTTATATCCATTAGAAGACAAAAAAACACTCGAATCTATAGAACACTTTTTTCGGATAGACCCTTTCTTGATGGCTGATGCTGTTGATTTTTCCCAACGATCAAAGCAATGGGAAACGGATAAACATCTTTTCTGCTCCTTTAAAATGAAAAAATATGATTTGCACGACACCGAGCATATCAGTTTTATCTTAGGGGAGAATGTAATCATTAGCTTACAAGAAATAGAAGAAGACGTTTTTCAAAATATTAGAACCCGCATGGAAAACAATTATGGCCCGATCCGTAAAAAAAGTGTTGATTACCTTTTTTTTCTCCTATGTGATTCCATTGTGGACCAATATACGCTTATTAGTGACAGCTCTGAAGACAGCCTATTGTCACTTGAGTCTGAAATTGCTAGTAACGACAACGCTATTAACTTAAGTTCTCTGCATGCTGTTAAAAAAGACCTTCTGCAGGTACACAAAGATGCGCGCATATCTAGTGAAATAATTGAGGCACTCACTACGTCAGAATTTTTTGCTCTTTCTAGTTTTGTGACTAAACTATTTACGTCCATATCGCATAACGCAAAACATAATATAGATTCTCTGAGCCGACAGCTAGACCACGTAAACTCTTTGTCGGATTTATACTTCGCACAACAAACTAATCGTCTGAATGAGATGATAAAACTGCTCACCATTATGTCTGCTATTTTTATCCCTATTACCTTTATTGCAGGATTTTATGGAATGAATTTTATGTACATGCCAGAAACTAAAGTAGCTTGGGCCTACCCCACCGTCATTGGTTTAATGGTTTTAGTGGTAACTTTTATTATTCTATTCTTTAAAAAGAAAAAGTGGTTATAGGTTATGGACGCATCATCCCTGAATATACTCGGCATGCACGAGGAGATAAATTTACCTCAAGTAGGCATATTTAAACTTAAATCAAAAACGGATACTGGCGCGTATAATAGTGCCATAGACTGTTGCTATAGTGAAGAAAGAGTAACGCCTGATGGAGAGCACATTTTGGTTTTTATCCTACTTAATAAAACCCACCCAGAATACACGGGGAAAGAACATACAACCACTTTGTTTAAAACTAAAAAAGTGCGTAGTTCAAATGGTATTGTAACCACAAGATATCAAATTAAAATGGATGTGGAAATAAATGGTCACAGTTTCAGGAGCACATTTAACTTGAGCAATCGTTCTAAAATGCGATTTCCAACGCTATTGGGCAGAAAACTACTTGCCAATAGATTTATAGTAGATGTAACCAAGAATAGACATCCCAAAAGGACGAATACCCTAAAATAAGCGTAATTTAGTGGCTTAATTTTTTTTTTAAATGAAATACAACTTCTATTACACTTGTAGAAGCTGACCATTTTTGAGTGTATAAACACGATCACAGAACTCCAATTCATCCTCTTTGTGCGTTATAAGAATAGCAGTTTTTCCTTCCATCTTAAGCTCTCTAATGGCAATTAAGGTTTGTTCTTTTGAGTACGTATCCAGGTTATTTGAAACCTCGTCAAAAATGAATACTTCCGCATCCTTATACAGCGATCTTGCAATAGCGATTCGCTGTTTTTGGCCACCACTTATGTGATTACCCAATTCTCCCACTTTAGTATCCCAGCCGTTTGGCAATCCATCTAGCCACGTGGTTAAATTAACCTTTTCTATGCATTTCCTTGCCTTAACCAAATCTGGATTTGGATCTAAAAATGCCACATTACGGAGCACAGAGTCATTTAGCATGAACACCTCTTGTTCCACATATGAAAATAGAAAACGATAGGCTGCATAATTTTCTGGCTCTAGCTTTTTGCCGTCTATCATAATACAACCGCTTGTAGGTACTATTAGAGAAGACAAAATATTAACTGCTGTGGATTTTCCTGAACCGCTAGCCCCTACTAGCCCAACAAAACTGCCTTTTGGTATGTCGATAGTAATATCATTTAGTACCCTTGTTCCATCTGGGTAAGAAAAACTAACTGCATTTAAACTTATTTCCTTGTGCAAGCTAAGCCGTGTTGTAAAAGCCCCGATGTTTTCTTCTGTTTCGTCAACCTTCATCAGCATGTCCAAAATATAACTATTGACTGATAAATTATTTGACGACATAACTACCCTATTGATACTGGGCAACAGCCTGAACGAAACTCCTGCATAAATCGAAATGTACATTACGATTTTGGTTAAGTCATGATCTGCTAACGTGGCATAAAGCACTACACACAATATCCCTGAAATAGCGATAACCTCAAATATGCGTATGGGAATAAACTGAGAACTAATATACATATTGGTTTTAAGTGCATATGCCTCCTTTTTTAGCTTTTCATATCTCTCATAAAAATAACCGGCGCCATTCCAAAGTTTTATGTTCGTTATTCCTGAGGCTAACTCACCCGCATTTTCATATATCAACGGACTAATATTACTTAAGCTAGCACCTGCAAGTCTTAATTTTCTTCGATTGATGAACATAATAAGAGCTGCTGTTGGAATTAAGGTGAGAAACGAGAATACGAAGAGTAAAGGGTTGTACAATAAAACGCCACATAGTGCCAACACAATAACCATAAATTCTGAAATTACTATGATACTGGAAAGTAATATTCCTTCTGCAAAACTTAGACTTGTCATGCCTATCTCGTGCATTATTTCTGACGATTTTTTTTGAGTAAAATAAAGTAAATCTTGCTTTGCGATGTGCTGATAAAAACCGCTAGAGACCTGGTCTGTAATCTCAAAAGCATAGTTAACCTGGTACTTATTAAGCTGGACTAAAATTACATTTTTAACAACATAAAACAGAAAAAGAAAGGCAGAAATAAAGAGAATGAATGTTTTTGAATCACGAATACCCAGACCATTGTAAACAAAAGAAGTAAAAACATTGCGTTGCACAAACTCAGGCTTCAGGATAGAAAGCACGGTGTGTAAGAGTACCGAAATACCTGCAATTTCGAGCAAAGCTGCACATAAGCTGAGGGCAACCATAATCGAGAATTTCTTTTTCTGCGAGACACTCAAAATATTACTCAGTCTTTGCTGAACACTCGATATTGCTTTTAAACTTTTCATTTTGACTTTGCCAACACCTCTATCTCAACGAGTATCGGTGTATAGCCAGGAATCGTTGTATTGCCTTCAGAACCAAACGCCTGGTCAGACGGCAGTATTGCTCGAACACTCTCTCCTACAGCCAAATTAGCCATTAAAAAATGAATGCCTGGAAGTAGGTTTGCGTCCTGCGGATTGTAGATATAGGGTTTACCCACTTGCGTCCCTGCAAATACATATTCGCTTAACGATTTTATTACAAATGAGATCTCTGTTTTATCGGAGGTCCCTCGAGGTTTGTCATTGGTTTTTAGACGTTCAAAGTAGATGAGCGTGTTGCTATCTCTGGTCGCATTCCACTTATTTTGTTGGATGTATCTGCTCATCATTTCGCTTTCAAATAATTTTTTATACGCAATGTGACCCATGTCGTCTAACATATCCCGCATCCAAATTTTAATTTTTAAAACTTCATTTACGCCTAAATTCTCTGGAACAGCTCCACCTAAACCCGTATAAAACTCATTAGCTGGTATCTTCATTTCTAAACTATCTCCCTTGCAAGTTTGGCTCAGTAATTTATAAAAAACAGTTGTGGTATCTAACACCAGTCTATGCAGCTCCAGTTTTCGATGCAATGCATTTGTGTTTAGATATACGCTATCAGAAGCATTTGTAGCTTGTACATCAAGTAGCCAATGGTTTTTAACTCCCCCGCTACACGCTTCACCGCCCCGCCAAAATTCTATATTTCCTTCTTTTTTGAATGTCTTTCCACAACTGCTTATAATAAAGCACAGAAAGCTAATGATAATTGCATTCTTCATCCCAGGTAGTTTTTGTAATTTTTTATGGACTCTTTGAACTTTTCTATTGTTTTTTTTAAACCTTCTTGACTTGCCCCGCCCGCAGCATTTTTATGACCTCCACCGTTAAAATACTTCGCACTAAACTCATTACAGGGAAATACATCGGTACTTCTAAAACTCATTTTTACTAAATATCCCCTATCAATAATCAAGGCGCTTAACTGAACGCCTTTAATACCCAAGCCATAATTTACAAAACCCTCAGTATCTCCCGTTACCACGTTATATTGAGCAAGTTCTGCTTCTGTTAGATGAGCGAGAGCAACGGTACCATCTTCAATCAATTCTATTTTGTTCGCTAAAAAGTATCCTAATAATTGCAGACGGTCTAGTCTATTTTGGTCGAAAAGATTGTTGTATATTTTGGCGGGAACTACACCTAAATCCATCAGGTCGGCAGCTGTTCGTATGGTATTACTTGTTGTGCTACCATATCTGAACGAACCCGTATCTGTTATTAAACCTGTGTAGATACACTCCCCCATTTCTTTTGTCATAAAGGATATATCTAAGTGTTTTTTTACATAATTTATGATTAGCTCGCAGGTAGAACTAGCTCCTATTTCTAAGTAACGCTCATCGTCGAAGTCTTGTGGGTCTTGGTGATGATCAATCATCACTTTTTTAGCCGCACTAGCTGCCACATTCTCTCCCATCTCGTTTATTCTGCCTAATGCATTAAAATCAAGGCAGAAAATATACGCAGCACTTGCAATTAATTGTTGGCTAATTTCTTTCTGTTCTTCGTAGATGATTACACTTTCATTTGCGGGTAACCAATGTAAAAAATCTGCATAATCAGTCGGCGTAATGACTTGAGATTCAACTCCTGCTGCTTTTAAATAATGATACAAACCCAAGCTAGATCCGATGGCGTCACCATCAGGTTTGTGGTGAGTGGTAATGATGATTTTACCTGATTGTCTTTTTAAATCTTGTAAAGAATGGATTATGGTATCTTGCACGTTTTAATTTTGTCACAAAACTCGTGAAAAGAAAAGGATAATTCTATTTTTGCCCCTGTAAATCAATAAAAAACATGTCAAACATCACGTTTACAATGATCAAACCAGATGCCGTAGCAAACGGGCACACTGGAAAAGTAATTAACGATATCATAGAAGGAGGATTCTCTATTAAAGCTATGAAGTATCTTCACTTGTCTAAAGAAAAAGCAGAAGCTTTTTACGGTATTCACCGTGAGCGTCCATTTTTTAATGACTTAGTTAGCTTTATGACTTCTGGTCCTATCGTAGCAGCTGTGTTAACTAAAGAAAATGCGGTTGCAGACTTTAGAACACTAATTGGAGCTACCAACCCAGCAGATGCTGCTGAGGGTACTATTAGAGCAAAGTATGCTGTGTCTATAGACGCAAACGCAATACACGGAAGCGATAGCGATGAGAATGCAGCTGGAGAAGCTTCTTTCTTCTTCTCTGCTTTCGAAATGTTCTAAAAAAACAAACCAATAGATAACCCGACCGATTCCGTTGGTCGGGTTATTTTTATTTTTGATGGTGAAATAAAATCCTCACCGCAATAATTTACTAATTTAGTGCCTTAATAGGAAGAGTTAATGCGTTGGTATACATAAATCGCACCAACTACGTAACTCTATTATACTCCAAGCATATACCATGAAATTAAAAAATATATTTTTTGTCGTAGCTCCATTCCTCTTTGTAGCCACTGGATTTTACATGAAAGCTCAAGACGAAAGTGAGTCGATTTTAGTCCAAGCAATTAACATGAGTTTACAAGGCGCACACTATGATCCGCCTGTGGTAGATGATGCCTTTTCTCAAAAAGCTTTTGATTTATACCTCAAAAACATTGACGGTAACAAGCGTTTACTTCTAGCCTCAGATACTGTTCAACTGGTTGATTATCGCAATGAAATAGACAACGAGATAAACGACGGAACATACAAACTTTTTGACCTTTCATTAGAATTAATCCAAAAACAAACCAAGGTAACTGAGGGATATTTTGAAGATATTCTGGCAAAGCCATTTAGCTTTACAGAGAATGAAGAAGTAAATCTTGGAGAAGATATGCCCTTTGCCAAAGATGAAACAGAATTGCGAGATCGTTGGAGAAAATACCTTAAATATAGTGTTCTCTCTCGCCTACATGATGATATCATCGCTCAAGAAAAGGCCAAAGAAAGAGGTGATACTATTTTTACACCAAAGTCATATGATTCTCTAGAATACCATGCTCGACAAAATGTGCTAAAAACACACCGAGATTGGTACAAAAGATTAAATCGCCTAGATCGCAAGGACCGACTTGCGCTTTATATAAACAGTATAACGGCGGTATATGATCCTCACACTAACTATTTCCCGCCCGAGCAGAAAGAGGATTTTGACATTCAAATGAGCGGCCACCTTGAAGGTATTGGCGCTCAGTTGCAAGAAAAAGACGGCTATATTAAAATAACGAATATAATTCCTGGAGGCCCCTCATCGCTTCAAGGTGAACTTATGGCAAATGACCTTATTTTGAAAGTAAAACAAGAAGGAGGCGAACCTGTAGAAATAATAGATTGGAGAATAAATGATGCCGTAAAAATTATACGTGGAAAAAAAGGAACCAAGGTGACACTTACCGTGCGCAAACCTGATGGTTCCATTAAAAATATAACGATTACCCGTGATGTGGTAGTTTTGGAAGAGACCTACGCCAAATCACTTATTTTACATGATCAAGATAATGTAAAAACGGGTTACATCTACCTACCTACATTCTATGCTGATTTTCAAAATCCTAGAGGAAGATTTAGCTGGAAAGATGTAAAAGTAGAAGTAGAAAAACTAAAAGCCACGGGTGTAAAAGGAATCATATTAGACCTACGAAATAACGGCGGTGGATCCTTAGATGACGTTGTGAAAATGGGCGGACTTTTTATAGACGAAGGACCTATTGTACAAGTAAAAGAAAAAGGGAGGCAAGCCCAACTGCTTGAAGACAGAAACCCAGGTGCCGAATGGGATGGCGCACTTGTGATTATGATTAATGAATTTAGTGCATCAGCCTCTGAAATTATGGCTGCAGCAATGCAAGATTATGGTAGAGCTGTTATTGTAGGTTCAGCCTCATCACATGGCAAAGGAACTGTTCAACGTTTTCTTAATCTGAATCAAACCCTACGCAATAAAAACCTTCCCGACTTAGGTAGTGTAAAACTAACTATTCAGAAGTTTTATAGAATAAACGGAGATGCCACACAACTTAAAGGCGTAAGCTCTGACGTAGTATTACCTGACAACTACATGTATATAAAAACAGGCGAAAACGAAAATGACTATGCTATGGCTTGGGACCAAATTTCAAGTTCTAACTATGAAATAGTCAAGCTGGATGCACGTAATAAGGCGATTAAGAAAAGTCAAGCAAGAGTTAAGAAAAACGAAACTTTTAATTTGATTGAGGAAAATGCTCGACGCTGGGAGGAACAGCGCGAAATAAACATTTTCCCATTAAGCTTAGAGGCCTACAAGGCACAAGAAGTAAAAGAGAATAAAGAAGGAGAAAAATATGAGGTACTTAATACCATTGTAATAAATGGATTTGTAGTGCGCAACATACCCTCTGATTTGGCCTTGATTAAAGGTGAGGCCTCTCGTGTAAAACGCAACGAGGAATGGATTAAAAGCATCGCCAAAGATCCTTATGTATACGAGGCCTTGCAAATTATTGAAGACTTAAATTAAACCCTAAAAAGAGTTAAAAAACCCAAGTCGACGCTTGGGTTTTTTTTGAATCGTTTTTTAAGCAGCTAATATGCTTCGCACAAAAACCTTTCTTCAAACTATTTTGTTTTTTACCTATGATAAAAAGAGTACTAATACTAGGTGGCAATACAGGAATAGGAGCCGAATTAAATGCACAACTACAAGCAGACGGTATAGAAACCATTATCGCCAGTAAGTCAACCGGGCTAGATGTAACCGAAGCAGAGCCGAATTTTCCTTTGATAGAAGGAAGTATTGATGCGTTGGTTTATTGCCCAGGAAGTATAAACTTAAAGCCATTCAAATCACTCAAAGTATCTGATTTCGAAAATGATCTTGCTATAAATTACCTTGGCGCTGTAAAAGCTATTCAGCACTACTTAGATCATTTAAAACAAGCTGAAAATCCGTCTATTCTAATGTTTAGCACCGTTGCAGTTCAAAAAGGAATGCCTTTTCACAGCAGTATAAGTGGCGCAAAAGGAGCTGTAGAAGGTCTAACCAAAGCCCTAGCAGCGGAGTTTGCACCCACCATCCGTGTAAACTGCATAGCGCCCAGTCTTACCAACACCCCGTTGGCCATAAAATTACTTAGAAATGAAAAGCAAATTGAAGGAGCAGAGGCTAGGCACCCGCTTAAAAAAATAGGCGAAGCAAACGATATAGCCGCAATGGCCAAGTTTCTTATTTCCGATTCAGCTAAGTGGATTACGGGTCAAATAATTGGTATAGACGGTGGTATGAGCACACTAGCTAGCTCGTAACTAGAAGCTTGATACATTGTTGAATTGGCACATCATAAGTTAAATCTTCCAAGCAAAATTTGTGTGGCATGTAATCTTCCTTTTGTGTGGCGTAAGAAATGGGAGAAAAATTGGACTGAAGTAAAGTACTGTAGTGAGCGTTGTAGAAGAACTAAAAAATAAAAGCATTGTACATTGGTTTAGAAAAGACCAACGGGTAAACGATCATGCCATTTTTTCAAATCTTGGCTCATTTTCAACCGTCACTGCATTTTATGTGCATGAAAAAGAAATAGAATCGGTGTTCAATTTGGGATTTCCAAAAATCGGAAATCACCGTAAATTATTTTTGGAACAATCCCTCCAAGAATTGCGAGACTCTTTAAGTTCTTTACATGTTCAACTTCATATATTTCAAAGTGTGGAGGAATTAATAGCAAGCACTGTGTTAAATAACGAAGTGCTCAGTTACCAGAAACTTTATGGCACAGAGGAACTAAGTATCGAGCAATCAATAACATCTATTTTTAAGGGAACAACCTACGTATTTGATGATTTTACGCTAGTCGATAAAAACAACTTACCATTTACGCTGGATAATATGCCGTCCGTATTTACGCAATTTAAAAATGCTGTAGGTGCTGAAGGAGCGTATCAAGAAACCATACAATTACCCTTGCTTCCAACTGTAAGTACAACCTATAACCTGGTTGGCGGCGAGACTCAAGCGTTAAACAGGTTAACATACTACTTTACAGAATCTCAGCTTCTATCTACGTACGAATTAACTAGAAACGGAATGTTGGGCACAGACTTTTCTAGTAGATTATCTCCTTGGCTCGCCATAGGTAACATAACACCACGTACTATTTTTGATTATATAGTGCGATACGAAGAAGAAATAGAATCCAATAAATCAACGTATTGGCTTATTTATGAATTACTGTGGAGAGATTTTTTTCAATTACAACTGCAATTATGGGGATCGTTATTTTTTCAAGTAGGTGGCATTCAGCAAAAACAAATACGTTACACCAGCAACACGGCAGCATTTGAAAAATGGATGCAAGGTAATACTGGCGATGATTTAGTTGATGCTAATATGCGTGAGTTAAATACTACAAGCTGGATGAGTAATAGAGGAAGACAGAATACTGCTAGCTTTCTGATACACGATTTAAAACAAGATTGGCGATGGGGTGCAGCTTATTTTGAAAGCGCATTGGTAGATTATGATCCCGCAAGTAACTGGGGAAATTGGATGTATATCGCTGGAGTTGGTCACGATGCTAGACCATTCAGAAAATTCAACACAAAATTACAAGCTGAACGCTATGATAGCGAAGGTACGTATAGAAAACTATGGCTAAAATAGTTGGCATAGACTATGGTGCTAAAATGAGCGGTAATACTGTATTAGCTCATTACACTAATGACCAAGTCACCTTTAGTCAAGTAGACAAAAAAAAAGATGCTGATGCTTGGCTCCGAAATGAGTTGATATTTCTGCATGCTGATATTGTCTATTTAGATGCTCCTTTAAGTTTACCGGCGGCGTATTATAATAATGGGGACAGCTATCATTATCGAGAAGCAGATAAATTAACACGTGCTATGTCACCTATGTTTTTAGGCGGATTAACTGCAAGAGCGATGAGTCTTAAACACGCTTTAAAAGCATTAACCTTTCACGAGATATACCCTGCTTTCTTCCAATCTGAAATAGTTCAAAGTGTTCATTATAAAGTAGATATACATTTATTTATAGCTGAATTACACCATAAAGAACGTTTTGTTTTAGCCCAACAACCTCAAAATTGGCATCAAGTAGACGCGCTTATTGCCCTGCTTATTGGGACTCGACACCAAGAGAACAGACATCAAGAAATAGGAAATCCCGCTGAAGGAATTATTATAATATGAAAAAAGTAGGTATTGTATTTCCGCATCAGCTATTTAAAGAATCTAAGGTCGTAACTAACTGTGATGTTGTTTACCTAATTGAGGACCACCTTTACTTTACACACTATAAATTTCACAAACAGAAGCTGCTCCTTCACAGGGCCAGCATGAAATACTATGCAGATTTAATTTCGATTAACTCAGACGTAAGATACATTCCAGTTACAGATTACCTCGGAATTGAGAAATTACTCACCGAGTTAAAAGATCATGAAATTCATTGCTACCTTACCGATGATTATCTGCTAGAACGAAGACTTAACCGTTATGCAAAAAAGCTTAGCATCAAGCTAATTCGATATACTAATCCCAATTTTATAAATACGGAATCAGAAGTAGCAGAAATGCTCAATAAGCAGAAAAGCTATTTTTTGGCAAACTTCTATACAGAATCACGCAAGAAACATAACATCCTGTTGGAGGAAAACGAAAAACCATTAGGAGGCAAATGGAGTTTTGATACCGAAAATAGAAAGAAGGTGCCTAAGGGTACACCAATTCCAAACGTAAAACTTCCCAATTCCAATACCTACGTCAACGAAGCTAAAATATACGTTGAAAAACATTTCAAAGACAACTATGGAGATTTAGATGAATCGTACTATGCTGTCACGCATGCTGACGCAGAAGAACATTTACATCTATTTATACAAGAACGATTTGAGCATTTTGGAGACTACGAGGATGCTATGGTTAAAGAGGAACACTGGCTTTGGCACTCGGTACTTACTCCCATGCTTAACATAGGTCTATTAAATCCTAAGCAGGTTATAAATGTAGTACTGAATGCACATAAGAAGCACGACTTTCCTTTGAATAGCCTTGAAGGATTTATTAGGCAAATACTAGGCTGGCGAGAATTTATTCGTGGAGTGTACTTACTAGAGGGTGTAAAACAAAGAACTACAAATCATTTTGGGTACTCGCGAAAAATACCCGAAAGTTTCTGGACAGGAGATACGGGCATAACTCCACTAGATGAAACCATAAAAAAGCTTCTGAAAACAGGTTATTCCCACCACATAGAGAGGCTAATGCTTTTTGGTAATTTTATGCTACTCTGCGAATTTGACCCCGATGAGGTGCACCGGTGGTTTATGGAAATGTATGTGGATGCCTATGATTGGGTAATGGTACCCAATGTATACGGAATGACGCAGTATGCTGATGGTGGACTAATGACGACCAAACCATACTGTAGTGGTAGCAACTACGTGCTAAAAATGAGCGACTACGACAAGGGAGACTGGTGCGAAGTATGGAACTCCTTATATTGGAGATTCATTTACGGAAATCAAGAAGAATTTAGTAAAAATAGACGTATGAGCATGATGGTGAGTATGGCTAGGAAGATGGAAGGGTCAAAAATGGATGTCTATCTGCACAAAGCAGAAAAGTTCTTAGCAGACCTAGATAAAAAATAAGCTTACCTAGGTTTTGACTATTGTGACTTTTGACCGATAAAACGGATCACTTTTCCAGTACCGTTATGGTAAAGGCCCTCGCTTAATTGTACCTCAACTTCTTCTAACTGTAGGGTTTCAAAACCAGAGAAATCATTTTGAATACCTTCAAGTGAAAATAACATATCGAGAGAATTGGGTCCTCCAATAGCCGGATTTTCTTCTCTTAATGGCAAGTGACCTTTGCTAAATCCCTCCAAAATAATCAATCCCCCAGGATGTATCATTTCCGCTATTTTTTGATGATAGGTAGAAATTAAATGTGCTGGGAAATGAGCATATATAAGGGCAGCGGCGTCAAACTTTTTATTCCTAAGTTCGAGTTCCATAAAGTCACCTACTTCATAGTTGATTTCTACCTGCTGTTCTGCCGCCAGTTTAAGTGCTTTTTTCTGACCTTCAGTACTTATATCAAATGCTGTCACATTCCACTTCTGAGTTGCTGCGTATACTGCATTACGCCCCTCGCCTTCTGCTGGAAATAGAATATCCCCGCCTTTATCATACTGTTCTAATACTGTTTTTAAAAACTGATTAGGAGCTATGCCATAAGCATATTCATTGGCAGCATATCTACTATTCCACATAGCCGTCATTTCAGGAGGTATATTCATTTCTCTTATGCTAATCTAGTTTAACATGGTAAATGTCCGAGTTATTTCGTGCAATTCCCTTTACCACAAATGGCCCCGGTTGGTTGATTATTTCTGCTAGTGTAAATGAAACACATGCTTTAGGTAATGCATCAAAAACCATAGTGAAACGTTTAGTTTGTCCTGGTTTAATCCATTCCCATTCAGGTTGATAGACTATACTGAACGCTTTAACCATTTGGTTTATAAACCCGGTTTGCTCATCAATAATAAAGGTTTCTTTCCATACGCGGAGTCCTATGTCACCTTCATAAAAAGTTGGGTCATTATAAAAAGAACAATGGACCACAACTTGCGCCTCTTCACTTACCTCTTCCAGAATTTCTGGATCTATTACGACCTTTGTTTTGGGATTTTCTTTGATGAGTGGCATTTGGTCCTAAGACAATCTATTCAAAACCAGGGTATGTAGACGGATTATATTCGCTCATCATACCATACACTAAATCAAACAGTTCTTCAGGATTTGATTTGGAAAAATAATCTCCATCTGTACCATACGCAGGTCTATGATCTTGAGAAGTAAGTGTCCTAGGTGCACTGTCAAGGTACTGATATCCACCTTGCTCTTCTAATACTTTTTGCATCATAAAACCCGTTGCGCCACCTTTTACATCTTCATCCATAAACACAACTTTGTTGGTTTTTTTGAGAGATTCAACGATGTTATGGTGTACATCAAACGGCAATAGGGATTGAACATCTATGAGTTCTACAGAAATTCCCTTTTCGTTTAAGAGCTTTATCCCGTCTTGCGCAATTCTAATGCAAGAACCATACGTAATGACGGTAACATCATTTCCCTCAATTAAGGTTTCTGGCACACCTACGGGAACGGTGAAGCTACTTAAATTTGTTGGCAGTTTCTCCTTAAGCCTATAGCCATTTAAACATTCTACTACGATAGCTGGTTCATCACTTAGCATTAAGGTATTGTAAAATCCAGCAGCTCTTGTCATATCTCTTGGCACTAGTACATTCATTCCTCTAACAGCATTTAATATCATCCCCATAGGAGAACCACTGTGCCATATCCCCTCTAGTCGATGACCTCTAGTTCGTATTATAAGTGGATATTTCTGACCACCTTTGGTTCTGTATTGAACCGTTGCGATATCGTCGCTCATCATTTGAACACCGTAAAGAAGGTAGTCTAAGTATTGAATTTCTGCAATAGGTCTTAGACCGCGTAGAGATGCTCCAATTGCCTGACCGACAATTGTATTTTCCCGTATGCCCATATCCATTACACGTGTTTTTCCGTGTTTTTCTTGCAGTCCTGCAAAGCCTTGATTTACATCTCCAATTTTACCAACGTCCTCGCCGAATGCGATGACTTCAGGATGGTTGGATAAAAGAAAATCAAATGTTTTATTTAAAATTTCGAAGCCATTTAACTCTTCACTATTGTGGTCATACTCCGGTTTAACTTCTGATACACTCAGTGCGCTATTAGCAGATTGACTATGCAAGTGGCTGCTATAAACATCTTGATATTTTGCTAAGTAGGCTTCGTAAAATTCTTTCAAGGAATTTACTTCCTGCGTGTGATTCCCAATGTTGGCTCTTAAGGTAGCATGTATAGTTTTTAGTATATCTTTTCTTCCCGCATCTGTTATTGCCTTTAATGAACTTGACGCAACATCATCCACTATTTTTAGGACGTTACAAGCTTCTTCTATTTCTTGTTTTATTTCAGAAGTAAATGCTATCCACGCGTCTTTTTTTGCAACCTTAGCTTCTTGCTCGGCTTCTTGCTCGAGTACCAAAATCTCATCTTCACTAGCTAGATTGGTGCTAATAATCCATGATCTCATTTGTGTCAAACAGTCGTGTTCTATCTCCCATGCTAATCTTTCTGGAGATTTATATCGCTCATGCGATCCAGAAGTAGAATGACCTTGTGGCTGAGTTAGTTCTTTTACATGCACTACAACGGGTGTGTGTGTTGTTCTGCATACTTCAGACGCCTTTTTATAGGCATTCATTAGCGCAGGATAATCCCATCCGTTTACCGTTATAAGCTCTATTCCTTTACCAAACTTATCTGTTTTAAACCCAGATAAGATGGCGGTAAGATTTTGTTTTGTAGTTTGATGTTTTGCATGCACAGATATACCGTACTCATCATCCCAAATGCTAATTAACATCGGAACTTGCATAACGCCAGCGGCATTTATACTTTCCCAAAAATGACCCTCAGATGTACTTGCGTTTCCAATGGTACCCCAAGCAATTTCATTTCCTTGATCCGAAAAATCTGTCTTGTGATGCAGGTTTTCATTTTCTTTATACACTTTAGATGCAAAAGCCAATCCGAGTACGCGGGGCATTTGACCAGCAGTAGGCGAAATATCCGATGAGATATTAATGCGGTCTGTTTGCTTTAGCCAATCTCCATTATCATCTAGCATTCTAGTACCGAAATGCCCATTCATACTTCTACCAGCACTGCTCGGCTCGTGTTCTGCACTGGGATGAGCATAAAGTTGCGCAAAAAACTTCTGTACATCGCTAAGGCCAAGTGCAAACATCAATGTTTGATCTCTGTAGTAACCTGCTCTAAAATCACCATTTCTCATATAGCGAGCCATTGCTACTTGTGCAACTTCCTTACCGTCACCGAAAATACCAAACTTGGCTTTGCCCGTTAGTACTTCTTTTCGACCAATAAGCGAAGCTTGCCTACTTTTGTACGCAATGATATAGTCTGTAATTACCTCTTGAATAAATTCATCTTTGGATAGTGAATCGGGAGATGCAGATGTATTTGCCATTGCAGCAAAGATAAGAGTAATCTCTACTGCATATAATTATGCTAGTGGATTATCTTGTGTGTATACGTTTTATAGTCTATTTCTAAATTAATTAGATAAACGCCTTTTGGCAAAGCGCTAATATCAAGGCTGTACACATTGTTATTTTCAACTAAATCAAATTTCACAATTTTTCCCTGTAAATCAGTTAGTTGTATTGAACTAGCAGGTGATTTAGTCGCTACTAAAAACTTACCTGACACCGCAGGATTTGGGTAAATATTGACTATCTCCACATTTTTTTCTATAACCGCTGAAGCTCCTATAATTACCAACGAATAATTATCAGCTGTGTCCTTTACTGGTATTTTGAAAAAACCTAAACTTGCAAAAGCCGTCGTTGCTATCTTAATAGAATATACTCCAGATTGAGCAGATGTCGGATTCCCAGATAACTTTATACACCCCACAGCTTTATGCGTAAATGAACAATTAGCTGGTTCGCAGCTATATGAAAATCCTGCAGGCAAACCCAATACATTGTCAATTTTCACCGAGTCTATATCTGCATTGACCAACTGGCCGTTAAACATGGTTGTTGTATCCTTAATAGCTAATACCTGAAACACAAAATCATATGCCTGATTGATATAGGCAGTATCCGGTTGCTCTGGATACACTCCGGGTTGCGTGATGGTAACGTCTGGGTTACAATTTTGAGCTTTAGCCCAAGTTACTACTACCAAAGACAAGAGAGCGACGTGTAAAAATCTTTTCATACTGATTCGTTTAAATATATTTGTGCAAAACGAAGATATGCCTACCCGACTAATCATACAAGCCCTATTATTGCTTTTTAGTATTAGCTGCTATTCTCAAAATTCATTTCAGTATTTTGGAACGGTTAAAGACTTCGCCAATCAACCATTGATAGGCGTTCAATTTGTGTCACCAACAGACAACAAAATAATCGCCATAAGTAATGAAAACGGAGCGTTCAAATTTTATTCTACCCTACTAGAAGTTAAGGTAAATCACATTGGATTTGAATCTGTATTGATAATTCCCAACGTGAATGAAAATATTAATGAGGTTATCTTAAACGAAGCCGCAGGTTTGCTTAATGCCATTGTGGTATCTGAAAACAAACGAGAATCACAACTCAAAAACGCAACTGTTTCACTTGAAATAATAAAACCCGAACTCATAGGAAACACCGCTCCAACTAATATAGAAGAAACCATAGGTAGAATAAATGGGGTACAGGTTGTTGATAACCAACCTACTATCCGCAGCGGAAGTGGTTGGAGTTATGGAGCAGGTTCACGTGTCCAGGTACTTATAGATGGTGTGCCAATGCTAAGCGGGGATGCCGGTCAGCCTCTTTGGAATTTTTTACCTACCGAAGGTATAGATGGCATAGAAATAATAAAAGGAGCCAGTTCCGTTATTTATGGTAGTTCTGCGTTGAATGGCGTTATCAATTTAAAAACTAAAAAGCCAACACTCAATCCCTATACTCAAGTCACCATTTCATCAGGATTTTACGACCTTCCTCAGAGAGAATCTCTTCATTACCAAGGGAATAAAAGAAATACCGTTTCAAATTTTTCAGCTTATCATGCCAGCACATACAAGGGACTTGGCGTCACATTTGGATTAAACGCACTCCATGACGAAGGCTATAAAATGAGTGACTATGATAAGCGAATCAGAAGCACACTTGGGCTTCGAAAAACAATCGCAGATAAAAATTTGGTTTATGGTGTTAATACCACCTATCAACAAGGAAATTCTGGAAGTTTTTTACTTTGGCACTCGTATGATCTAGGATATACCGCATTAGATAGTTCTACTACAGATAATCAAGTGTCACGGTTTAGCATTGACCCTTATTTAACGTGGAACAAAGGAAAATTTAGTCATTCATTAAATACACGATATCTAAACATAAACAATAAAGTAGATAACAAGGATCCAACTACTAATCAGGACAATAGCTCTAATTTAGTATATGCTGAATATCAATCAAAGTACACCATTGCTCCACACAATCTATACATAACAAGTGGTTTGGTTAGCATAAATACCGTTTCAAAATCTCCGTTGTATGGCGGAAATAACACAGCAACCAATTATGCTGCTTACGTTCAGTCTGAAAAGTCTTGGAAGCGATTGTCAATAGCCTTAGGTGCTCGTTATGAGCAATTTAAACTTAATAATCGTTCAGAAGGTAAGCCTGTTTATCGCGCAGGTTTAAATTATAAAATAGCATCGTTTACCTATTTAAGAAGCAGTTTTGGACAGGGATACAGGTTCCCAAGCATAGCTGAGTCGTACATTAAAACATCCGTTGGGCCCGTTACTATTTTTCCCAATCCTAATCTTAACTCTGAAAGTGGCAATAATCTTGAACTTGGTTTAAAACAAGGTTTATCACTAAACGGCCTGCAGATGATGATTGATGTCGCGGGATTTCAAATGCAGTTTGACCAAATGATGGAGTTTACCTTTGCGCAATGGGGTAATCCAAACCCGCCTAGCTTTGGTGCTGGTTTTAAAACGTTAAACATCGGAAAAACAAGGGTTCGTGGCGGTGAACTCAATATAGCGTTTCAGAAAAAAGCTAATTCGTTTGATATTCAAGGTTTTATGGGTTACACCTACGCGGCTTCCAAAGCACTTGAACCCAACAAAAGCATTGGTTCGGATATCAACGGGAATCAATATACCTACTTAAATACCAGTTCTGACACCCTGGGATATGAGCTTAAGTACCGACCTAAACACCTAGCCAAAGCGGATATTATGCTGAGTTACAAAAAGTGGAACCTAGGAGCAGGTATAACGTATCAAAGTGTCGTAAAAAACATAGATGCCGCATTTACCACTGGCATACTACCTTTCTTTATTCCGGGGATACAAGAGTCTATAGATAAGAGACTTACAGAATATGTTCTAATTAACACGCGAATAGGTTATGAACTAAATAACCTATGGAAATTAAACCTGTTAATCAGCAACTTAGCCAATGTAGAGTACGCTACGCGTCCAGCTGACTTGGGTGCACCACGCTCTGTTAGAATGCAAATATCCTACACATTAGACAAGTCAAAATAAAGTGTGAATAGCCGTAACCAGCATCTGTTAGCTTTGTAACCTATATGAGTATTCTCAAAAAACTAGCCAGTGATACGGCCATATACGGTATACCTAGTATCGTGGGCAGGTCTATTAACTTTATTTTAGTCTTCTTTTTTGCTGCTTACTTTACACCATCGCTTCTCGCGCCACAAATAGAGTTTTATGCGTATGCTGCTTTCTTTTTTGTAGTACTTCCACACGGCATGGAAACCGCATTCTTTAATTTTTCTAGAATTGAAAAAGAATACAAAGACGTTTTTGCAACCGCTATGTCTTCTCTTCTCATTGTACTGGCATTCTTTATTGGACTAATGCTCCTAAATACGCAAAGTGTTGGTCGGTTTGTTGGGTATCCCAATAACCTTGATTATGTTGTGCTTTTTACTGTTATTTTAGCAATAGATGTACTTAAATCCATTCCATATGCTCTTTTAAGGTATTTGAATAAGGCAAAAAAATTCGCTTTTATCAAAAGTACGGGGATCGTATTAAATGTAGTTTTCAATATCTTTTTTGTGGTTTACTATCCTGATATAATGGGAGTAGATCGAAATATTATTTATGTATTTATTGCGAATTTAATAGCAAGTGCGATTGAGTTTTTATTGTTGACCACAGACATCTTCAAGCATTTTGGCAAACCGAATATGGAGCTATGGAAAAAGATGTTTGCCTATTCTTGGCCACTTATTATTTTGGGTTTTGCAGGAATGGTAAACGAAACATTTGATAGGCTTGCCATGAGAAAACTACTTCCCGAAAGCGAGGCTTCGTATCAAATAGGGGTATATGGCACTTTCTACAAACTCAGTATGCTCATGACCTTGTTTATCCAGGCATTTAGGTACGCCGTAGAGCCTTTCTTCTTTGCACAAGCAAATAAGTCAGATGCCAAAAAATCGTATATACAAATTATGGATTGGTTTGTATTCGCTTGTGGAGCAATCTTTTTATTTACCTCCTCTTTTAAAGGAGAGATAGCGAGGGCTTTGATCGCCAATGAAGAATTTCATCAGCATCCCGATGCACTAACCATAGTACCTATCTTACTACTTGCTAATATGTTTATTGGCATATTTTTTAACTTGAGTATATGGTATAAGCTCAACAATCAAACCAAGCTAGGTGCAGGAATCTCATTGATTGGTGCTGCTATAACCATTACACTTTTAGTCATTTATGTGCCTATTTATGGATTTTTGGCCGCTGCAATTACAACGTTAATCGCTTACTTTGTTATGGCCATATTGAGTTATTTTTTAGGTCAAAAATTTTATCCAGTTGCCTATCATACTTGGCACATTATAGGAATGATAATGCTTGCCATAGGACTATATTTTGGCACAGAGTTCTTGTTTCTAAGTGGTGCAATGAAAGTTATTGTCAATCTGATTTCGCTTATTGTATATGCTTTAGTAGGTTATCAACTCATTTTAAGTACGAAAAACGTAAATTTGCCTGACGAATGATCGAACTTTCTATCATAAATACAAGCAACAATCCGCTGCCAACTTATCAGACAAAACAAGCTGCCGGAGTAGATTTGATGGCTTTTCTTGAAGGCCCGATAGAGATAGAACCTATGGGTCGTGTTTTGGTAGGAACCGGATTATATATGGCTTTGCCCGAGGGATACGAAGCAATGATTCGCCCTCGAAGTGGCATGGCTTTCAAACATGGAATAACCGTAATAAACACACCGGGAACCATAGATGCCGATTACCGTGGTGAACTAAAAATAGCATTAATAAATCTATCAAAAGAAGCATTTACCATATATAATGGAGATCGTATTGCTCAAATGGTGATTAATAAATACGAACAAGTAGCATTTAAAATAACCGATAGCCTAGATGAAACCGAGAGAGGATCTGGAGGCTACGGACATACAGGAAAATAATAATTTAAGAATATAGCATGAATATCATCATCCCAATGGCAGGTATAGGTAGTAGGTTGAGACCACACACACTTACTGTTCCAAAACCACTAGTTCCCGTGGCAGGCAAGGCAATAGTGCAACGTCTAGTAGAAGACATTGCAAAAGTAGTAAACGAACCACTTGAAGAAATAGCCTTTGTAATTGGGCCTAACGAACAATTCTTTGGTAAAGAGGTTCAAAAAAACCTGCTAGAAGTTGCTGCTAAACTAGGCGCTAAAGGCTCTATTAATATTCAGGAAGAAGCGCTAGGAACTGCACATGCTATCTATATGGCTAAGCAAGCACTTACTGGAAATGTAATTGTAGCTTTTGCCGATACACTTTTTAGAGCAGACTTTGTGTTAGATGCAACAGTAGACGGCACGGTATGGGTAAAAGAAGTAGAAGATCCGCGTGCATTTGGTGTGGTACAATTAGACGCTAATGGCATTATTGAAGACTTTGTCGAAAAGCCAGAAAATCCACAATCCAATTTGGCCATTATCGGTATTTATTACTTTAAAAATGGGGAAGCCTTAAGAACAGAAATAGAATACCTGTTGGATAATAATATCACTGAAAAAGGTGAATATCAACTAACCAATGCTTTAGATACCTTGAAAAACAAAGGAGCTAAATTTACTCCTGGTAAAGTAATAGAATGGTGGGATTGCGGAAATAAAAACGCAACTGTGCATACAAACCAGCGCGTTCTTGCAAATTCTACGGAGAAATTAATTTCCGATACTTTAGTCAACAATGGATCTGAAATTATAGAACCGTGTTTTATTGGCGAAAATGTAATATTAACCCATAGTAAAATTGGACCTTATGTTTCGATAGGCAACAATACCGTTATAGAGAACAGCACTATCGACAACAGTATTATACAAACGTACAGCACCATACGAAATGCCAATCTAACCAACTCCATGATTGGTAATAAGGCTGAGTATGATGGTACAGCCAATGAAATAAGCATAGGCGATTTCAGCACACAACGTATTGATTAAAACGGTACACATAACTTTAGCTCTTTTCTTACTTGCAGCCGTAGGTTGCAAATCCATTTCCTTTTCTACACAAACCTCCTCAGAAAACGGTTACAAACAAAAAGAAGCTTTTGAAACTGTGTACTACGAAGCCAACAAGCAAAAGGTACTGAACAACAAAGAGAATGCGCTAAGGCTGTATCACGAAGCAATAGTACTTGACCCTAAAAGTCATGCTACGATGTACCAGCTTGCAAAACTTTATCATCAGGCCAATAAATCGAACGAAGCTTTGTATTGGGCTGAGAAATCCGTCTTACAAAGTCCATACAATCATTGGTATTCAGGACAATTGGGACAGTTTTACAGCAAGTACGGCAAATACACCGAAAGCGCCAATGTATTTGCCCAAATGGTGAACAAAGAACCTGACGAAAAGCAAAACTACACCGAAGCTGCAGGGCAGTATTTCAATGCCAAAAACTATAATCAATCCGTTATTTACTTGAAAAAAATGCAAGAAAGGTTTGGTATTGAACCCGAATCTTCTACCCGATTAGAATATGTTTATTCAGCTATGGGGAAGTCAGAATTAGCTGTTTTAGAGATGGAAAAACTTGCTGAACATTTCCCGAATGACATACAATACAAAGGATACTTATCGGAAGCATATCAAAATGCAGGAAAAACAGAAAAGGCCATTGAGACGCTAAATGATATCCTGCGAATAGATCCAACTAGCGGAAAAGCATATTACGCATTATCTAAACTATACCATGATATGCTGAATGAAAAGCTTGCTTTTGCAAACCTAAAAGAAGCCTTCAAGCACCAAGATCTCGATTTGGTTCAAAAACTGCAAGCCATCAGTACCTACTTTTTAGTCATCAAAACGGACTCTTCCAAACTACTAGAAGCCACAGAACTCTCTGATATTCTATTAAATACTTATCCCAACGCGCCAGAGCCTCTTATTCTAAAATCAGATATTGAAGGCACAATGGGCAACTTTACACTCGCTCGTGAATACAGCCTCAAGGCCCTTGACAAAGACCGAAGCGACTACAAACTTTGGAGCAAACTAATCAGCATAGATGAGCGCATTGGAAATACTGCGCTTCAGCTAGAAGACGCCAAAAAGGCGCTCGACTTATTTCCCAATGTTACTCGGCTGTACGCCCAAATTGGATATGCTCTGATCAACGAACAAGAATATTACCAAGCCTTAAGTATTACGGAAGAAGGTTTAGAAATCGCATTGGATAAAAATGAAAAAATAGATTTATTGCTCTGTCAATCATCCGCTTACCAAAAATTAAATAACCACGGGAAGTCGGATCAAATTTTTGATAATATTCTAAGTATCAGTCCGTACAACAGCGTCGTGCTCAATAATTATGCATATAGTTTAGCCAATCGAAAAGAAAAGTTAGTTAAAGCAGATTCACTTATAGAACTTGCTTTAAAATTAGAACCTAAGAATCCATTTTTCTTGGATACCAAAGCATGGATATTCTTTGCTAAAAAAGAGTATCCATCTGCACTCAAATTATTAGACCAATGTATGGAAATTGATTCCGCAAACCCAGAATACTATCGCCACGCAAAAGAAATATTTTTGGAAATGGGTAATCAAACTATGGCCAATGAAATGCAATCTAAAATCGACCTCTTTAATGTCAAATAAACTAACAACCCTATTACTCCTTACCTTTTTTAGTATCGCCTCGGGGTGCAAATCAGCCAAAATGGTAGCAGAAACAATGCCTACTCAAACTCCTGAAAGCATTCAAAAATTTTGGGAAAATCAATATCACGAAGATTATTTTGAAGCTAGAGGTAAAGCTACTTTAGTGATGGATGGAAAGAATACCAACTTAGCCTTGCACCTAAAAATGAAAAAAGACAGTTTACTTTGGGCTAAAGTGAGTATGTTTGGCATAGGAGCAACCGTACTTATTACAAAGGATAGTTTCTTTATGATTAATTCGCTTAATCAAGAATATATGGCATACGATAATAATTACCTTTATCAGTACCTAGGCTATAAAGCAACACTATTGCAAGTTCAAAACCTTCTACTGGGCAATGCGGTGTTTCAATCTGATAAATACCGTTACCAGCCGGAAATCAAACAACTAGTTGGTACAGATGGCATTGCAATTAATCGTCTTACCGTAAATGAAAAAAACAGAACCCACCACTCTGTATTGACGACGCAGGATACTACTCAAAATGCTGTTATTCAATATGATGCCTATCAAAATTTGAATAATAATCTTGTGCCTACCATTGTTAATCTGGCTGTAAAACAGAAAACTCAAGATTTAAAAGTAGTACTTAACTACCAAACCATAAGTGACAATACCATAGCTACCTTCCCTTTCAGCATACCAACTGGATACAAGCGAAAATAGACCTCTAAATCGCTTCGGCTAGATATCCATGCTTTAATTCTTATGGTTTTGTCCATACTATTTGATTTATAACGATAAAACCGAGATATTAGCAGCAATGAAAGTAGGAATAATAGGCGCTGGAGTAATGGGTCGCGGTATAGCACAAGTATCTGCGTCTGCAGGTCATCAAGTAGTGCTTTTTGAAATTAACGATGACGTTTTACAAACTGCAAAAGCAAGCATCGCCGCTAATCTTTCAAAAGCGCTCGAGCTGGGTAAAATAAATGCAGAAAGCGTTGCTGCAACACATGCGAATTTGCACTACTCCAATAAAATTACCGATGTACATGTAGATCTGATTATAGAAGCTATTGTCGAAAAATTGGAGGTGAAAGTAAACGTCCTTTCCCAATTAGCAGAACTAAATGGACCTACTACTGTTTACGCTTCAAATACTTCATCCATTCCGCTAACACAAATTGCAGCTAACTTTGCGTATCCAACGCAAGTCGTTGGAATACACTACTTTAATCCTGCACATATCATGAAATTAGTAGAGGTAATAAGTGCAGAACAAACCTCACCCGAAGTATTGAAAATTGCTAAAGACTACGTAACGAGTGTCCACAAAACCTGTATTGTTGCCAAGGATGCTCCCGGTTTTATCGTGAATAGAGTAGCCCGACATTTTTATGTAGAGGGTCTCAAACTAGCAGAAGAAAATGTAGCCAGCTACGAGGTGATAGATGATCTAGTGCGTGCTAGTGGTTTTAAAATGGGTCCTTTTGAGCTGATGGATCTTATAGGTGTAGAAACTAATCTTTCTGTTACCCAATCTATGTACGAGCTATTTAATTACGATTCTAAGTTTAGACCCAATCGAATTCAGCAAAAGATAGTGCAAGCAGGTTACTTTGGAAGAAAAACAGGAAAAGGATTTTATACCTACTAGAAATGAAAAAAGTTCTATTCGTTCTACTAGTCTTCTCCTTTACCTTGCCAGCTTGCAAAGATGAAAACCCCTATGCTGGAGATTGTTTTGTGCCAGATGCCTCCGTAAATAGTACTATAAACATGGAGTTACCTGAATACTATAATCTTCGTAACTTAGGAGAGTACATCGTTATCAATCAAGGCAATAAAGGAATCTATTTGATACATAACTACGATGATCTCTATTACGCAATAGAAAGGACATGTACCTATGAGTCTGAGCGAGAATGCTCGCAGATACAATTGAATCCTAAAACGCTCCAATTGCGCTGTGGAACCGAGTCTGACACTGGTTTTATATCCTGCTGCGCTTCTACATTTTCATTTAATAGCACTGTACTTACAGGTCCTGCTCGCTGTAACTTAAAAACATACAAAGTGAGCCAAAGCGGCAATTCACTTTACGTAAGAAACTAGGTTATTCTCTATTCGTAGGTTTCATTTTTTGAATGTAACTTAAATACAAGCTAAATTCTTAAGGTTGAATTTATTGCTAATCGTGACGCTATTCTAAAATAAAGTGAAACTATGATTTCTTGTAAATTAGCTATAATTAACCCGCTCACGAAATAGTATTGTAATACAGAAATGAAGCACTTAAATCAAAATACACTTCACCTTATTGAACCGGCTGTATTACTGGAAATACTTTGTAATTGGAAGGATTATAAACCTGCTTTTTTGGTACACATTATACTAGATCTACAAGCGCGAACATACTATACGCCTCCCATTGGTGATCACGCAACGTTACTCCAGAATATTGCGGCGATATGCAAATCGCATCGCGTTACTGATGTTTATGAGCTCATACACCTATTTACTGAGGTGGACACAATCAAGATGAACATAACCAATGGGATTTATGATGCGTCTATTCAACAAAAGAAATTAGTAGATGAATTTGGCTTGTGTTGGGAACTCGAGATTTGACTGCGTAATTCATACGTTTAAACTCATTTAAATCATTGTTCCTGGGGATAGATAATACACGAGAGTATAATTTCCTGCAAATTTTGAAACGAATGAGCAGTGTGTCAGTATAATTGAATCAGAAAATTTATAAAATAGGATGAAAACGTTTATTTCACTTTTTCGGAAATGGTCTTTATGCCACTCAGATACCATTCGGAAGCTTGAGTTGCTACTTTACGCTACCGCTTGTCTATTTATTGTAGCTTACCTTGCTTATTATATCTATCTAGGTGTTTGGCCATACAGAGACCAAGCCACTTTTCCGGTGACTGCCGAGTAGCGCTCAAACCGAGTTAAGATTTAACTTTTTGCACAAAACTTTACTACGTATCAACTAGATATTAGATTACTATTTACGTCCACCACCACCGTTCTTTTCATCTAAACCAATTATCGTAAATAACCAAACGAGTGAGATTGAATAATATGCAATATCCTATACATTCTTGAAATGATTTTAGAAGAAGCAATGCAATTACGATGTAATCCAAACCTACTCAAGGAATATAGACTAATGCTCAAGCGTGTAACGATTCTCCTTTAGAAGTATAAGTATAAATGCATGTCCATTATTTTTCTTTAAAGCTTTTTCACTTTTAATAATTCCTCCGCATTAAACTTGATCAATTTAATTCTTTGGTCATCTTCATCGCGACGAATCATGAATATTCTTTCTGGGGGCAGATCAAATACGATTCCGAGTGTCCTGATTATGTTCAACAAACTAATCTCTCGGCGTTTTTTTAAGGTTGTGGGGCTCACTTTATCGTTTGACAAAAAGATATCATCCAAATCTTGAAGAGGTATGTACTTCTCAGAATTTTTGAGTAATTGTAGTATTAACGTTAATTCCTTTCCTACAAAAAACTCTTCAATAGGACTTTTACCAATAAAATATTTATCTCCATATTGATGTATGTGGCTTTCCGTTTTTTTTCCCCTAAGTACAATTCTCGTAATTCTTCGGTATAACATAATGCTGCTCACCGTGGTGATTAATAAAATAAAACCCAATAGAAACCAATAATCGCTGTGGCGATAAAAGGAGCTATTCTTTATAGACTGTATTACTGCTGCATTACTCCGTACCACCATGGATAATGAATCATTATCGGTTTTTACATCCTTTTTTTGTATTAGGGTAGAGATTTCCGTTCGTCGAGCACTACCCAGCTGGTTTGTTCTGGGAGTCATACGAATATTCACTTGGTTATCTTCAAAATAGACCACTGCATCCATAGTATCTAACCTAATATCGTCTACTAATTCTTTGTCAATTAAATCTTTATGAATGACGATACGTTGGGCTACACATAAAGTGCTAAGCAACAAGACAATAGCACTTAATGCTACTTTTTTTTCAAAGTTTCGCGCTCTGAGTTTCATAGTTCTAGAATATGACAAATCTATGCATTTTACCCTATTCTATGCTACTATTTTATGTCGCAGCTTGATACTAGCGCTTAATGGGAAGGTTTTGTTTAATTTTTTACCAAAACTTGGCACCAATACTACACCGCATTTATAAGAATAAGGTAGCAACTATAGGGTACGTTAACATTGATTTTCTACACCGCAAACCAAAAAAACATCACTAATATTACATTAAACAATAATAAATACTCCTGAAAACCAACACATAACCATACTAGAGCAAGATAAAACTGAGGACATGTAATTTTAAATGGTAAACCGTTGCTAAACATAGAATTGACATTCACTTTATTTTATATTAAATCCAATTTATGTCCGTAAGTACAGCGACAAAAATTACGTGAAACCTCATTACACTTCAATATCTATCAAAATTATAGTGCAGTTTCATGACTTTGACAAAATTTGACATAAAATTGAAGTACAACGACTATGAAACTCAAACCACTTCCAAAGGCTTATTGTGGGGCACCCGTCAGTTTTCTCTTCAAACGCTTTGTAATTAACTGGCTTTGTAAAAGTATACAGAAATGGTTTCTGGATGAAAATAATGTAGCACTCAAAAACCTCTCAAAAACTAATTATTAATTTCATGACACATCAGACTAAAACAGACCTACAAAGAATGGAGATAACGGAATTACGGAATTATTTAAAAAACATTGACTTAAAGGAACTTAAGTATATCTATGTCCACAAAAGAAACTTCTTTTTATTTGAAAAGTATTACGTAAATATTTGTGATAACGATGGAAATGTAAGGAGTATCCCCTTTCGAAAAAAGCACAAAGAGGAGGTTAAAAAAGATGTTTTTACTATAAAAACCTTGCTCAATTTCAGGAGCACTTCTTCGTAACATCCATCACGTCAACTAAACTATTAGTTTTGAACTCGGAGTATTTCTGAGGTATTTAGCTTTATTATTTTAAGACGCTTGTCTGTTATATCCCTCTTTTCTGTAAATATACTCGATGGGTCACAATTAAGGTTGATAGCTAGTTTTTCGTTTATAGTTAGCAATGCATGTTCGCTCCGTTTTTTCAAAGACACACCACTGGCAGTTCTTTTAGGGTTGCATAGATCATCGAGCTCTTGCAAGCTAATATTCTCGTCTGGTCGATTTAAAAATGCAAGAAGCAGGATTAACGCGTAACCATCGAAGTATTCTTCCAAAGGCCGTCTATTGATATAAAACGAACCGTGGCTTTGTGTGATATGCACAGCATTTTTTGCGCTAGGGAGACGTGCTCGAATCACTTTACCTCGGTATACTAGGTATCCCGCACTCAACGAGAAAAGACCTAAAAGCACAAAACACCACATGTTTGATTGTACTGTGTAAAGATTCATTTCATCTACATAGGTATGAAGTACATCCTCCGTCTTAACCAAATAAAACATGGTACTGTGGTCTATTTCATCACTCAATAGAATGTAACTCTGCGATGTATCAAATTGTCCCAAGGTATGCACACTAATATCCTGATTAAAGTACCGCTTAACGATATTCTCTGTTGGATTAATTCTCAGAATATAAGGATGTTGAAAAATTATCAAACGATATTTCAGACGAGCTAAATTCATAGTTGTTCTTTTTCCAACGCTTATCCGTAGCCCCTTTGGTCCAATAATAAGTGGGTTCATCAAAAACCATAAAAGTATTGTCGTATTTGCTTAGTACACTTAAGGTCTTTAACGAGACCGCAATTTGTGGCGTTTGTGCTTTGCCTATCCCCGAAAGAAATAGTATAAAAACAATGGAAAGAGTTCGATAATGTGACCTCAATGCCTGCCGCTTTTCAGGAATTAACTTTGATTTTATGCCACCAATCATCACAGTAAATTACCATTATTTAGATATGGCATAACTAATCTGAAAAGAGAAATGCGCAGACCACTGTAAGCCCACATAACTTATATACCCAAATTACTTCTTACCTAACAAGCTGGAAATAGGCCTGTTAACCTTATTTCGTTGCATACAATTGGAAACTTAACTAAACGAAAACCGGGTGATAACATGTAGACCTTCATACGCAATAACCTTTACTCTATTGGGCTGTTTTACTCTAACTTTAGCAACTCAGGATTAAATTTTATCATTTTAATTCTCTTATCAACTTCATCTCGGGTTTCTATAAAAATAGAATCAACTGGAACGTATAACCTAAATGAGAGTAAGAATCTAATTTCTTTAAGGCTTTGCTCCCTTCGTTTTTTCAACGTTGGAAGGCTAGCTTTGTATTCAGACTCAAATAGATCATCCAAACTGCTGACAAGAACAAATTCACTATTATGAGTTAATAGAAACAACAGACATTCCAATGTTTTGCCTTCAAAATAATCCTCGATAGGCTTATCTCTCAAATAATATTTACTATTAATTTCTAGAATTTTATTTTCTACAGACGACATTGATCCTACTTCGCCCTCAGAATCGCTATTAACCGCTTTTTTCAATTTTGAATACCCAAAGAGTATTTCGGGACTGATAAGAATTTTAAAGATGATTAAAAAGACGAACACCAATTTCAGTATTGATGACACATTTGCAAAAAGTCCTCCATGGTCTTCAATATCAAATACAAAATGTACTAACGCTCTCAGATTGACCAAAATAATAAAGAATAGAAGAGTAGTAACCCATCTCTTGATAGAATTAAAATGCTTAGCCCTTTTTAAATCCAGATTACGGTTTTTATAGAAATCCTTAATTATGAGCAGTGTTAATACCAAATAAAAAAATACGTAGGTTACAACAGTTATGCTACGTATCGAATGCCAAGCGTCATACGTTACAAACCCATAATGAGTTTGTACATAGACCAGAATTGTCCATAAAACAGGGAATATTAAATGGAAGAGTAATCTTGGACTCAACCGATTTTCGTCACTAATTAACGTTTTAAAATACAAATACGAGTTCGGAGCGGTGAGCACTAGCAAAAGCCTTATCCAGCTAAAATCATGGTTTATAAACGTGTTTGATACCTCACTCATAAAACCACCGTACAAGGCTCTCGCAGCTCCATTCAATAGAAGTAGAACTAGAAAAATATTAACGTATTTGTTAGACTTGTAAGATAGCAGAAGTATAATAGCTACTACCAATTGTAAAAAACCGACCAAAATTAATAGAATATCTTCTGATGACGTAATCATATCGCTATAAATAACTAGGTGAAAATTTCATTACAAACTGATAATTATGGACCAAAGTGACGTAAATTTTTAACACACTACGCTGCAAAACTTGCATTCTGAGCAATCGCGTATCTTGAGAAAGTTTAGGGTGAATATCGCTGTTTACCAAATCATTACAAATAAGGTATTTCTTAGACGATTTGTTTAACAAATAAGTAAGAAACTACATATTCCTTAAATTCTTTTATTCGTTTAGGTTAGTTGGTAACACCCTAAAAACCAAACGTCAAAGACACCCAGAAACTAAGTAATTAGCACTGTTTAATACGTTTAATTGTTGCTTATCTCAACAAAATAGGGGTCCTCGTGACTCTATCCGCGTTTTAACTATTTCCTTAAGATACCATAAAATGTTATTTCGTGGAGATTTTTGAAATTTTACGCCTGCATAAAAGACCATTGCATCGTAAAACAATCACTTAGATGGAAAATCGGATTAAAACAGCATTGTGGAATATGGATATCATAGAACTACGCCAGTATTTGAAAAATATCGACTTAAACCAAACAAAGTCTATATATGTTCGCAAAAGATCCTTCATTGTATTTGAAAAATATTATGTTCACATTACTACTCAAGAAGGCAAGGTACTAGCCATTCCATTTCATAAAAAAAATAAGGAAGAAATAAAGCGGGACGTATTTACCATCAAAACATTACTTAACTTCAAAAAGGTATCCAAAAATCATGAATCTGGCACGTAAGCAACATTGCACATTTCTATGTTAAATGGCAGCGGTTAAGCGATTACACACCAATCTGTAGTGGCCTCGCTAGGAATACAACCTGGATGTAAAGTTTAGGAAACTTCTAATCTTAGTTTATAAAGCCACTTAACCTATTGTATATCAGTATTTTATTTTTACCTTAAAGCCGTTTGTGAGGTATTTGTGAGCATAATACAGTCGATTTCATTAGTCTTAACTTCACCCTATTTTCCATGCTCTGAACAGGGAACACAGACTCTATTTCGATTCTTTAGACTAACGGGATAATTGTCTTTTAGTAGGTTACACTAAATCTTTTTAAATAAACAATATGACTTCAAAAAGCGTAATAATGAACCTAAATTCCACTATTACGTTGGGTGGTCTCAGAAGGAATCGAACCTTCATTTAGCGTTTAGGAAACGCTCGTTCTATCCGTTGAACTATGAAACCAGTGACATACTAGCATTTTATCACTAATATGAAGCAAATTTAACAAGACTTTCAGACTATCTCAGCAGCTTATTATTTAAAATATACGCAACTCAGATTATAATTGCTGTAGGTGTACTTATCTAATGAAGAAAGTATAGTACTCCCCAAAAAAAGGACATTTCAGATGATTAATACATTTGAATTGTTAAATGAGCAAAAAGAGAAGAAAATTCAGTTCAGGGTTTAAGGCCAAGGTAGTCTTAGAAGCCCTTAAAGAGAGGCAGACTTTACAAGATTTGGCTAGTAAGTACGATTTACACAGTAGTCAGGTAGTAAACTGGAAGAAGGAGTTTTTAGCAAATGCATCCGAAGTATTTGAAGCTAAAACTTCTAACAAAAAGGAGGAAGCTGGCACCGAACAGTTGTACAACAAGATAGGTCATATGCAGATGCAGATTGATTTTTTAAAGAAAGTCTTGGACAAATGAGTTTAGCAGAGAAAAGACAACGTGCTATGCAGACTCGTTCAAGACTTCCTCTTGATGAGCGTTGTAAGCTTATGAGTATAAGCCGTTCTGGTATTTATTATAAGCCTAAGAAAGCGAGTGCACTTAACGAACGATTGATGCAAGCAATCGACAAATGTTTCTTAGATCATCCCTACTATGGAGTATCACGAATGACTACCTACCTGAACAAGGATTTAGGCTATCTAGTAAATGAAAAACGAGTCAGGCGGCTTTATCATCAAATGAACCTAAGGACGATTTACGCTAGGCCAAGAACTACCGTAAGAGACAAAGCGAGCTATATCTATCCCTACTTGCTCACAGGGCTAAAAATAGAAAGGCCTAACCAAGTATGGCAAACAGATATAACCTACATTCCGATGTTTAGAGGTCATATGTACATGGCTGCCATAATAGATGTCTACAGCAGAAAGATCTTAGGCTGGAGCTTATCTAATACTATGACCAAAGAATGGTGCAATGAGTTACTAATCGACACGATTAATCAGCACGGAAAACCGGAGATACATAACTCAGACCAAGGGTCTCAATACACGAGTGAGTTGTACTTAAATACACTCAAGGACAATGAGATACAGATCTCAATGGATGGTAAAGGCAGGGCAACAGACAATATTTATATTGAACGTTTCTGGAGGTCTTTGAAACAAGAGAAGATATATCTAAACCCTCCTAACGGAGGCTTGGAACTCTATCAAATAATCAAAGAGTATGTACACTTTTATAACTCTGAAAGAAGGCACACCAGAATAGGAGATATTACACCTAAAGAAAAATATTTACCAGAAAATAAACCAACTAAAGTTAACTATAACTACATTTGATTCTGTCCTAACAATGGGGAGTACTTAATACTTTGCTAAAGAATCTTTTAAAAAATTGAACTTTTGAATGCAACTGAAACAATT
>CAMDCQ010000001.1 GCA_945890595.1 Chitinophaga pinensis | reverse complement strand
GAAGTCAGTTTCACAATTTACCTCCACAACAATACCATAGGTATTGTCAGCAGAAGATTTAGCGATAGAAAGGCCTTCTGCAGCGTCTCTATCCGCTCTTTTTGCAGCTTTAGCAGCTCCACTTTTTCTAAGTATATCGATAGCAGCATCGATGTCGCCTTCTGCTTCTTGCAAAGCTTTTTTGCAATCCATCATACCGGCTCCTGTCATTTGTCTAAGTTTGTTAACTACAGACGCTGTAATAGTTGTCATTATTCTATTATTGAGTGTGTTGTTTTAAAATAAAAAGTCTGTTGGACTATGCTTCTTCTTTTTCAGCTTTAGACGCTTCTATACCCGCAGCATCTACTTCACCGTCTTTTTGAGCCTGTTCTTTAGCTTGGTTTCTCTCAGCCAAACCAGAAGCGATAGCATCGGTAATTTCAGTGATAAGGATGTGAAGTGATTTTGCAGAGTCATCGTTTCCTGGGATTGGGAAATCCACTTTAGTAGGATCAGAATTGGTATCTACAATAGCAAATATTGGAATATTTAGCTTTTGAGCTTCTTTAACTGCAATATGCTCTCTTTTGATATCTACAATGAAAAGTGCAGAAGGAATTCTGTTCAAGTCTTCGATACCGCCTAATACACGTTCCAATTTTTCTTGGTCACGAGATTTCATCAAACGCTCTTTCTTATTCATGTTTTGGAAAGTTCCATCGCTTTTCATTTTTTCGATAGATTGCATTTTCTTGATAGACTTACGCACGGTAGCAAAGTTAGTTAACATACCACCCAACCATCTTTGGCTTACGAAAGGCATGTTTACTCTTTTTGCGTTCTCTTCCAATATTTCTTTAGCTTGTTTTTTAGTAGCTACATACATTACTTTTCGTCCTGTTTTGGCGATATTAGCAATGGCTTGTTTAGCTTCTTCTAACTTAGCTGAAGTTTTGTTAAGATCAATAATGTGAATACCATTTTGCTCCATAAAAATATAGGGAGCCATTTTTGGATTCCATTTGCTGGTAAGGTGACCAAAGTGTACACCTGCTTCTAATAATTTTTCTGTACTTACTGCCATGGTCTTAACGTTTACTGAATTGTGTTTTCTTTCTTGCTTTTGGTTGACCTGGTTTCTTACGCTCAACAGAACGAGAATCTCTTGTCATTAAACCTTTTGCTTTTAATGCTGGTTTCAAATCGGCATCAGCTTTTACTAAAGCTCTTGCGATAGCAAGTTTGATAGCATCTGCTTGGCCGGTAGTTCCACCACCATCTACGTTTACCTTTATGTCATATTTACCTTCCATGTTGCAAGTTTGCAACGGTAAATTAACATAGTACCATGACTCTGGAGAAGCAAAGTACTTTTCTAACGGTCTGTTATTCACCGTAATAGTACCTTTACCTTCACTCATGTATACACGAGCTACTGATGCTTTTCTTCTCCCAATTGTATTTATAACGTCCATATAATTAAATGTCTAATTTGGTTGGTTTTTGAGCCTCATGAGGATGCTCAGTACCTACAAACACATGCATGTTTGTAAATAATTTTCGTCCAAGTCTGTTCTTAGGCAACATGCCACGAACACCTCTTTCAATAAGGTCTTTTGGTTTTCTAGCTAATAAATCTTTAGCTATTTCAACACGACGACCCCCAGGGTATCCACTGAAGTTTTGATATTCTTTAACGTTCAATTTATTACCAGTCATGGTAATTTTCTCTGCGTTTAGAACAATTACATTGTCGCCACAATCTACGTGTGGTGTGAAACTAGTCTTGTTTTTGCCTCTAAGTACTTTTGCTACTTCAGAACAAAAACGACCTAATGTTTTTCCTTCTGCGTCAACTACAACCCACTGTTTGTCTACAGTTTTAGCGTTAGCTGAGATGGTTTTGTATGATAATGTATCCACTTTATTATGTTATTACCTCGAAAATTTCGGGCTGCAAATGTACCTTTTTGTACTTATTTTTCAAATATTTCAAAAGAAAATATGAAAGTTTCTTAAAAATGAATTTTTAAGCTCGATTCGGTAGGTTATTTTAAACTTGTTTTTGCCAATATTCAACGTCAATCCATTGCGCATGTTTAAATCCTACTTTGTCAAACTTCCCTATCTTGAAAAAACCTAGTTTTTCATGTAATCGGATGCTGCCGTCATTGGGTATAGTAATACATGCTATTGCATTCACAATTTCAAAAAGAGGTAAGGATGTCAATAATGCATTATAGAGTCGCAAGCCAATTCCTTTTCCGTGATAATTGGGGTGTATATATATAGTAGTCTCTGCGCTGTGCTTATAGGCCGTTTTCGTTTTCCATGCGGAAGCGTACGCATATCCCACGATATGGTCATCTTGGTGTGCCACAAGTACTGGGTAATCTTTTTGAAGCAGTGATATCTTGTTTGACATTTGCTCAAAAGAATAAGCCTCTACATCAAAAGTGATTACGGTATGTTGAATGTAATGATTGTAAATGTCCAGAATTTGCTGAATATCTTCAACCAAAGCTTCTCTAATTTGAACCGTTTGCATGGTATTATTCTCCTGTCAATTCACCCATTTGGATTTCGAGTCCGTCAATAGCTTCTGAAACGAAGATTTGACACATTAACCTGCTGCCTGGTATATCCAACACAAATGCTTCGTCTAACATAGCTTCTTCATCCTCGCTCATTTCGGGCAAATGGTGATCGCTTTTTACCGTGCAATTGCAAGTAGCGCACATGGCCATTCCGCCACACGTAGCCTTGATAGGCAATTCATTTGCTCGTATAGCCTCCATTACATTGAATCCCATGTCGGTAGGAGCTAAGATGCTGTGCGTTACCCCGTCTAAATCTGTGACGTGTATGGTTATCATATTTTCCACTGGTGCAAAAGTAATTAAGTTTAAGTTTCGTTTACTTCAGCAAAAAATTAACATCTTATTGGTAAAATATCTACTTTTTCTAAATGAGTACGGGAAGTTCATCCCTGCTTTTAAGCACTCCATTAAGGTGAACAGAGCTTAGTTCTGTCTCATCACAAGAACATATTCCTTTCCCTGTTGTATTAATGAACAAGGGCTCTTCGAGAAGGGCAATGACAGAATCATCCCATATTACTTCGTATTGAGAATTAGTTGAACTTTCGTTAAGGTTAAGTTGCCAAGCACCTATTGTGCCATACCATATTGAGGTCATATAGAGCGGTTGAGTATCTTTTGCAGCATTAGTTCGATGTGTAACTAAGAATAGATTTCCTATTTCAGAAGAACTAAATCCCCTTTGCAGCGAGGTATCTAATTGCAATATGGGTGTAGATGGGTAATCCGCACAATCATCACAACACGAGGAAAAAACAACACTTATAAGTACTGACCATGTACTTATTTTTATATCAAACTCAATTCTAAGAAAGCTACCAATTTTCTGCGGCTTCTACTGCTTTTCTTACACTTCCATGTTTTAAGAGAAGCTCCTGTGCAGTAAAATCATCTAACCCGGTTTGCTCCATTATCATTCGAGTACCTCGCAGTACAAGTTTCTTGTTGCTCAGCTGCATATCGACCATACTGTTGCCTTGTACGTGACCAAGCTTGATCATTAGGCTGGTGCTTATCATGTTTAGTATTAGCTTTTGGGCAGTACCACTTTTCATGCGTGTACTTCCGGTGACAAATTCAGGGCCTACAACTGCTTCTATTTTATAATCTGCGATTTGGCCTATTTTGCTGTCTGTGTTACACGCTATTGCGCCGCAAGAAACGCTGTTAGCCACACATTGCTCCAATGCTCCTGTCACGTAAGGAGCTCCGCCACTGGCACTTATACCTATTACAAAATCACGTTTACTAATGGAATGGGTTTGTAAGTCATACCAGCCTTGGAGCGGATCGTCCTCCGCATTTTCTACTGCTTGTCTTATAGCAGGATCGCCTCCGGCAATAATGCCAATTACGAGTCCTTGAGGCACTCCGTATGTTGGAGGGCACTCACTTGCATCTACTATACCTAGCCGGCCGCTTGTGCCACTGCCCAAATAAAATAATCTGCCGCCATTCAGCATTTTAACATACGCTGCGTCTATCAATGCTTGTATGCTAGCCAATTCTTGCTCAATGGCTAATGGAACCGTTTTGTCTTCTTGATTCATCCCTTGAAGAAGTTCCAAGGTTGATTTTTGATCTAAATCGTTGTGACGGCTAGATGATTCTGTAGTAAGCATGAATACGGCAAAGTTCCGTTAAATAACAGGAAAAAAAAATCACATTGGTGAATGTGATTTTTAGGTGCATTTAAAAGTAGACTCTAATTAAAGATATCCTTCATTTTGTCAAAAAAGCCGCGCTCTTTGCTTGGGTCAGGGATAAAATTCTCTGATTCAAGCAGCTGTTTCATCATGGCTTTTTCGTCATTACTTAGTTTTTTAGGGGTGAAAACATCTACGTAAATAAGCTGATCGCCGGTTGCATAACCATTGACGTCAGGTATTCCTTTGCCACGTAATCTGAGTACTTTTCCACTTGCTGTTCCTGGTTCAATTTTAATACGCGCTTTACCACTTACGGTTGGTACTTCTACATCGGCACCTAAAACTGCTTGCGGGAAGCTAATATGGAGGTTATAAACAATATTATTTCCATCTCGCTCAAGACTCTCGTGTTTTGCTTCTTCTACCAATACGATGAGGTCGCCTGCTACACCTCCTGGCATTTCATTACCACGACCTTGCACATTGAGTTGCATGCCGTCTGCCACTCCTGCAGGAATTTGAATAGATGTGGTAACTTCTTCGGTTATTAAACCCATTGCATCTGCGCCGGCAGGAACATTTTTTATCTTTTTACCCATCCCTCTACACGTAGGGCAGGGGCTTGCGGTCTGCATTTGACCTAAGAAGGTGTTTTGAACACGAGTTACCTGACCGCGACCACCACAAGTAGCGCAATTGTCAAATGTCACACCTTTGGCAACAACCTTCTTTTTGTACTTTATTTTCTTTTCTACGCCACTGGTAACGTCTTCTAAACTTAGTTTTAACTTTATACGAATGTTAGAACCAACAGCTTGTCTGCCGCTGCTTCTTCCACCTCCGCCACCGCCAAAAAAGCTTTCAAATGGACTGCCGCCACGACCACCAAAAACATCTCCAAAATGACTAAAAATATCATCCATGTTCATGCCTCCTCCGCCAAAGCCACCTTGACCGTCTACTCCAGCATGTCCATATTGGTCGTAACGTTGTTTTTTGTCAGCGTTACTTAGTATTTCATAAGCTTCGGCAGCTTCTTTGAATTTATCTTCGGCCGCTTTATCACCCGGGTTTTTGTCTGGGTGAAATTGAATTGCTTTTTTACGATATGCCTTTTTTATTTCTTCAGCACTCGCACTTTTGGTTACTCCTAGTATGTCGTAAAAATCTCTTTTAGCCATTATTGTCCCACTACTACTTTAGCGTATCTAATTACTTTTTCATTCAGCATGTAGCCTTTTTCAACTTCATCCACTACCTTTCCAATTTGTTTTTTATTGGGTGCGGGTATACGGGTAATGGCTTCATGTATTTCTGGATCAAAATCTTGATCTATCGATTTGAAGGATTTGAGTCCCTTAGATTCTAGGGTACTTTTAAATTTATTAAAGACCAAATCGACACCTTGACGAATCGTTTTAACATCTCCCTTTTTGTCCATATTTTGTAGGGCACGTTCAAAATCATCCATGATAGGAACCAGGTCTGTCATAATATCCTGTCCAGCAGTTTTAAATAATTCAATACGTTCTTTTGAGGTACGTTTTCGGTAATTATCAAACTCTGAATAAAGTCTTAAATATTTATCATTAAGCTCAATAATTTTCTCCTCGGGTGTTGGCTCTTTGGTTTCAACACTATCATTTTCAGACGCTTGTGTTGTTTCTTCAGTAGAGTTTTCTACTATCTCTTCTTGCTCTTTGTTCTCTTCTGACATCATTGTAAATGTGCTAATACGCAGTACGAGTTTGCAAAAGTATTGCCACGCCCTATTGTGTCATATTGACACCAATTATTCTGCCAAGTATGCGGTAAGCGTTTTTTCAAGATCGTGTCCCATTATGTTTTTAGCTACAATGGTTCCGGCGCAGTCAACGAGTAAATTATGTGGCAAAAAACGAAAATTGTACAATTCTACAATCGGACTGTCCCATTTTTTGAAATCGGACACGTGGGCATCCCAATTCATTCTATCGTTTTTGATAGCCTTTTGCCAAATGGAAGAGTCGGAATCTAGGCTTATACTGTACACTTCAAATCCCTTCCCTATTTTAAAGTTGGCGTCTTTATATTGAGCATAAGCCTTACGTATATGTTGATTTTCGATGCGGCACGGGTTGCACCAACTTGCCCAAAAATCAATGAGGACTACTTTGCCCTTCAAGCTGCTTAATTTGGTTATTTTTCCTTCGCCGTTTTTAAGTTCAATCTCTGGTGCTTTCTCTCCAATAGCGGGATGAATAACGGTAACGTTTGATTTAAATGCAGTGATTATCACCAAAAGTAAAGTAATACCAAAAGCATTTAGGTTTTTCATTTTTAAGATCTTGTAATTCTTGCTCCAATTGCGTTTAAACGGGTTTCAATATCTTGATAACCTCGGTCTATTTGCTCAATATTGTGAATAGTACTTTTACCTTCTGCGCTCATTGCTGCGATAAGTAAGGAAACTCCAGCTCTAATATCTGGAGAAGACATTGTAGTTGCTTTTAAGGGAATCCTCCTGTCTAGTCCCATTACAGTTGCTCTATGCGGGTCACATAATATTATTTGCGCTCCCATGTCAATTAGATTATCTACAAAAAATAAGCGACTCTCAAACATTTTTTGGTGTATGAGAACGTTCCCTTTGGCTTGTGTGCACATTACAAGTATTACACTGAGTAAATCTGGTGACAAACCAGGCCACGTTGCATCAGAGATAGTCATCATGCTTCCGTCAATAAAACTATCTATTTCATAATGTTTATTTTCAGGTATTATAATATCGTCGTCTTTGATAATGAATTGAACGCCAAGTTTTTTGAATACTTTAGGGATTATGCCTAACTGATCCACTCTGCATTTTTCAATGGTTATTTCCGATTGAGTTAATGCTGCCAAACTAATAAAAGAACCTATCTCAATCATGTCTGGGAGTATAGTATGCGTACATCCTGCGAGTTCGTTGACGCCTTCAATCACCAACAAGTTACTTCCTACACCAGCTATTTTGCCTCCCATAGAATTTATCATCTTACATAATTGTTGTAAGTAGGGTTCGCAAGCAGCATTATAAATGGTGGTGGTGCCTTTAGCCATTACAGCGGCCATCAGAATATTGGCGGTGCCCGTTACCGAAGCCTCTTCTAGTAGCATATAGCTACCACGCAGATTTTTACCTTCCACTTTATAGAAACCAGTATCTTTGTTATAGATAAATTCAGCACCAAGGCTTTCAAAACCTATAAAGTGAGTGTCTAGCCTTCTTCTGCCTATTTTATCACCACCTGGGCTAGGGATGTAACCGATACCAAAACGAGCTAATAAAGGCCCAATGATCATTATAGAACCTCGTATAGCAGCTCCTTTTGTTCTGAATTCTTCCGTGTGAAAATAATCCAAATCTATTTCGTCGGCTTTAAATACCCAATTTCCTTTTGCCTTGTGCTCTACTTTTACACCAAAACCTTGGAGAAGCTCAATCATTCTGAGTATATCTCTAATTTCAGGAACATTGTACAGTTCTACTTCATCGGCAGTTAATAATACTGCGGCTAGTATTTGTAATGCTTCATTTTTAGCTCCTTGAGGAGTAAGTGTACCTTTAAGTTTGTGGCCACCTTCTATGGTAAAAGTTCCCATTTATCTTTTCTTGTATTTAGGGTTGAAAGGTTTCTTTTTATTTTTATTATTCTTGTTTCTATTGTTAGGATACAACGGTTTTTTAACAATAGTTTCAAGGTGTATATCAAGTGAGTCTGCACTTATTTGCAACATGCCATTGGAAAGATCTGCCAAATGTTGAATAACTTGAGTAGGGGTTAGGTCTTCTTCATTCCAAGCTTTGGATGAATTAACCATGAAAGAAGCGATGTAATTAATGTACATTTTTTTCAAGTCTCCTTCTTCCATATCTTTAGCTCCGTCAATCATATCAATGAGATTACGACCATAATATCTGTATTTACTCAATACGTCTTTATACCCAAGATGTTCTGGTTTTACTGCTTTGGCAGCTGGCTGAGGGGTAGGAAAGTCATTATCTATATCGAGCTCATAGTTGGCAATCTCGTGCATGTGGTCCCAAACAGTCTTTTCGTAGTTTGTTTGGTTTTTTAGTTCTGGATTAAGGTTAACCATTACTCTGAAAACGGTATGGGCTAGCACATTTCGTTTATCGCGGTCTTTCTCCAGCATAAGGTGTGCAACCATTTCTTGCACGCCCCGGCCGTACTCTGTTAGCTTTATTTGTTCTTGTTGCGTGTTGTATGTTAAATCCATTTACTGCGGACAAAGATAAAGACGAAGATACAAGTTTACGCTATTAAGTGGTGTTGTTTTCCACTTCTTAACAATTAAACGTAAATATCCGTTCCATCTAATACAATCACACTTTTTTTAGCTCGGCAAGTCCTATTATTGATTGTATCAGTTTAATGAATTTTAAATTACTTGTATATTATGAAAATGTTATTATATATTGCGTCTTTATTTTTCTAAAAGCTAAGTTTATGAAGAAACAATTAATCAAATTTCTAGGGGTTTGTGCGTTGCTGCTTTTTGCAGTTGTAGCACACGCTCAAACGCGATCTGTTACCGGGATGGTAACGGATTCAAAATCACAGCCTGTTACTGGGGCCGTGATTAAGGAAAAAGGAACGTCTAATGGTGCCATATCTGGCACTGATGGTCGTTTCAGTATCAAAACAACCACAGCTGCGCCTGTACTCCAAGTCAGTTTTATCGGCATGGCAGATCAAGAGGTTACTGTTGGTGCTTCGAACAGTGTTACCGTGAAGATGGAAGCTGGTGAAGATGCGCTTAACGAAGTTATTGTGTCTGCACAAAATATTAAGCGTAGCACGCGTAGTATTGGTTATGCAATGTCTTCTGTCACTACTAAGGACATCACCGAAGGAGGTGATCGTTCAGTATTGAATGGAATGCAGGGTAAAATGGCGGGTGTTGATATTAACTCAGCAGGAAGTAATCCTGGTGCTTCTACTCGAATTGTGATTAGAGGTATTCAGTCTATTTCTCAAGACAATCAACCGCTTATCATCATTGACGGTGTACCGATGACTAACAGTTCAACGAATAATACCTCTTTAAATGGTGGTTTTGACTTTGGTAACGGTTTAAATGCTGTAAATCCTGAAGATATTGAAAGTGTACAAGTTCTTAAGGGATCTTCTGCATCTGCGCTTTATGGATCTCGTGCTGCAAATGGTGTAATTTTAATTACTACTAAAAAAGGTTCTACCAATGCAAATGGTAAAAAAGCTATAGGTATTGACCTTGGTTTTGATGCTACGTATAGTAGCGTTTTAAAACTGCCTACTTTTCAAAACTCATACGGACAAGGTTGGAGTGCGACTCACGCTTTAGATGAAAATGGTTCATGGGGTCCTACTTTTGACGGGAAGTCTCGCGTAATCGGTCGTGAAGTAGATAACTCTCAGTTACTTGCTCCATATTCTGCATTGGAAAATAACGTTAGAGACTTTTTTGAAAGAGGCACTAACTACAAAACACATGTTGGTATAAACGGAGGCAGTGAGAAAAGTAGCTTTTACGCGTCGTATTCCAATGTAAAGCAAGATGGTATTATCCCTACCGATGAGGATCGTTATGACCGAAATACATTGGCTTTCAGAGGAAGTCAAAACTTTGGGAAAGTGTCGATGTCTGCATCTGCAAACATGTCTAATACCAATAGCCAATTTGTGTTGTCAGGCCAACAAGAAAATAATATCTACCGAAACATATTAGATATTCCTAGAAATATGTCAGTAATCGATATGCAAAACTATCGCGACAAATTTTATAGTATCAACGATTATTTTACTCCTTACGGGACTACAAACCCATATTGGGCTTTATATGAAAATGGTAATGAATATGATGCGACTAAGTTCTTTGGTAGTGTAGAGACTAAAGTTGATTTAGCAACAAACCTAAAAGGTGTGTACCGTTTTGGATATGACATTGAAAACAATGACATTAGCACGTATGAAGCAATATTGCAACCTACGGGTCCTAATTCAACGGTTAATAACCTAGGTTCTGTTACGGAACAAACTATCGCCAGAAAACAATATAACCACGATTTTAACTTACTATGGAATAAGGAAATTAATCCTTTACTATCGGTAGACGTAGTGGCAGGTGCTAACTTGAATGAAAGAGGTTCATCTAGTTTGTCATCAAGCGTTGCGGCTTTAGATATTGAAGGTTTCTATAACCTTTCTAACAGTCCAGCTACTCCTACTGTTGAAAGAAATGATCAATTAAGAAGACTTTTTGGTGTTTATGGAGTTGCCTCAGCAGCCTATAAGAATATGTTATTCTTAAACTTAAGTGCAAGAAATGATTGGTCTTCAACACTTCCTGCAGAGAACAATGCTATTTTCTATCCAGCAGCTAACTTAAGTTTTGTGTTTACAGATGCAATATCAAGTAAACCTTCATGGTTAGATTTTGGTAAGTTAAGAGTAGGGTTAGGTAATACAGGTAACGATGCACCGATATATGTAGTTAATTCTATCTATACGCAAACAGGCATAAGCCTTCCATTCCAAGATATGACGTTCCCACTAGCAGGTGGTACTAACGCATTTACAGCAGGAAATCTAATTAAAAATCCAGATTTGAGACCAGAGATTACAACTGAGATTGAAATAGGTACAGATTTAAAACTATTAGATGCGAGAATGAATGTTGAACTTACATACTACAACCGTGTTACTAAAGGTCAAATTTTGCAAGTGCCTGTTTCACCAGGTAGCGGCAGTGGGTACTATTGGGCTAACGCGGCAACTGTTGAAAATAAAGGTGTAGAAGCATTAATCTCTTACCGAGTTATTAAAAATGAGAATGGATTTAACTGGACTCCTTCTGTAAACTTTACACGAAATAGAAACCAAGTAACAGATTTAGATGACGCTGTTGACAGAGTGAGCTTAGGTGGATTAAGTACTATCGGATACTATGCTATGTTAGGTCAGCCTATCGGTGTATATGAAGGTTCTACCTATCAATATTCTCCAGATGGAGCAATTGTTGTAAATACGCAAGGCCTTCCTATTACAGGAGCTGAAAAAGTTACGTATGGCAATTCTCAAAGAAATTACATAATGGGTATCAAGAATAACTTTAGCTACAAACAATTTAGTCTAGGTGTTTTATTTGATATTAGAAAAGGTGGTTTAATGTATACACACACAGCAAGCTTACTATCTTGGACAGGACAGTCAGCTACGACTACGTTTAATGATAGAAAACCTTTTGTTGTGCCAAACTCAGTAGTAGAAGTAGAAAACGCAGACGGATCTAAAAGCTATGTAGAAAATACTACACCTGTAGATCCAGCAGATTTACACGAATATCATACTAGCGATGCACGCGATGCACAGTATGTTATTGATAAATCATTCACTAAACTTAGAGAGTTGGCATTGACCTATTCTCTTCCAAAATCATCGTTAGAGAAAATGCCATTTGCAGGTGTTTCGATAAGCCTTATAGGTAGAAATCTATTTATATGGACTCCATCAGAAAATCAGTTTATTGATCCAGAGGTAACTACTTTTGGTAATGGTAACCAAGCAGAATACGGTGAATTTGCGGCAAATCCAACAACTAGATCTTACGGATTTTCACTTAAGTTTAACTTTTAATAGATAATAAAAATGAATAATATTTTAAAATATACATTAATAAGTATGCTTGCATTTTCTTTCTTTGGATGCAAGGACTATCTGGATGTAAATACCGACCCAAACAATCCTCAAGATGTTTCGGTTGATTTTATTTTGCCTGGTGCTCAAGCTAGCGTCGCGGCAACTTTTGGTGGCTCATTCCACAACCTAGGGGGCTTTTGGGCTCAATACTATACGCAAAGTCCTACTGCAAGTCAGTACAAGAAAATAGATGCGTATAACTTAACAACTGATTTCTATAACCGTGAGTGGACCGAAGCTTATGCTGGTGGTTTAAATGACTTAGAAATCATTAGAACAAAATCATCTGCAGATGGAGACAATGCGTATTACTTAATTGCAACGCTTACTCAATCTTTTGCAATGCAAATGTTAGCTGATTTGTATAATGATATTCCATTTACGGAAGCGTTTAAGGGCGTAAGCGATGGGATAATTAACCCTAAGTTCGATAATGGTGCTGATGTTTATCCTATTCTTTTAGCAAGAATTGATGAGGCTGTAGCTCGTTATCAAGATGGAGATATGGGCAAAGATCCCGGGTCTAGAGATATCATTTATGGTGGAGATATGGACCAATGGGTACGTTTTGCTAATACACTAAAATTAAAAATGTATATGCGTATGTCATACACAAGTATGGCAAATCCAGCGGCAGTTCAAGCACTTTTGACAGAGGATAATTTCATTACAGAAAATGCGGAGATGACGCAGTTTGCAAATGAGCCTGGTAAACAAAACCCTATGTACGGTGTTGATGTACAATTTCTTAAAGGTGTGAACCAAAGAGCAAGCAGAACGCTTTTATGGGTTCTAGATTCTTTCTCAGATCCTAGACTAGGTGCTATATTCACTCCAAGCGCCAGTGGACATAAAGGTAACGACCAAGGAGATTACGATAATCTCGTGGTAAAAGGTACAGATTTGTCTACTCCTAAATACAATGCGTTAACACCAGTGTATTTAATGACAGTTACAGAGAAAGATTTCTTGGTAGCAGAAGCACAAGTTAGATATAATGGCGGAGCAGGTGCTCAGGCTGCATACGAAGCAGGAATTGAGAGTTCATTTGCGTTGCATGGTCTTTCAGGAGCTAGTGACTTATATGGAGCTGGAGGATTTTACGAATACGTATCAGGTGGAGCAATAGAAACAGAAATAGGGCAAATCATGAATCAAAAGTGGATTGCATTAGCCAATGTCTCTAATCTTGAAGCTTTCTTTGAAATGAATAGAACCAACTATCCTCCATTAAGCGCTAACGCTAAGGGTACTCCAGGTGGATTCTTTGAGCGTACTACTTCATATACGTCTGTTTTGCCAAATGGTCAAACGCCAAGAAGATTATGGGTGCCAGAGATTGAAATTTCTAGAAATAATAATGCTCCAGGTCAAGTGGGAAATATATACACCAAAGTATGGTGGGACAAAAAATAATTAAAATTAAAAAATACCATGAAAAATAATATTTTATTAATAGCAGGAATTGCTCTTTTTGCATTCACGGGATGTGAGAAAGAGACAACAGGGGGATTGTCGAAAGTAACAAATTATCCCTTAATGGAAGTGGCAGGTCCTACAACTGTCTATTTAGAAGCAGGAGCATCATTTACAGATCCAGGAGTTACCGCAACAGAAAACGGTAAATCGATTCCTGTAGTGACTACTGGAGTGGGTAGTTATAGAGGTGGATCACTAGATTTAAATACCCCTGATAAGTATGTATTGACGTATACTTCTACTAATCAAGATGGATTTGATGGCGTAAAATCAAGAACATTATGGGTGTATAAAACAGGCGATTTAGTGAATAGCATCGAAGGCTTATACAATGCTACGGTAGTTCGTAATGGTAATGCAGGTGCTCAATATAAAGAGATGAAACATGTACTGATTTGGAAAAATGCAGACGGTACTTATGAGTTATCTTGTGGTATTGGGTCTTATTATGAAACAGGAAGAGCTTACGGAACCAAGTATATCGCTTCAGGAGCAGTTATCACTGCGAATAGTATTGCGGGAAATGACTTTGTGTTGCCTTCCTTCTCAGTTGGGACTTTTGGAGGAGTGTGTGAAATGACTTCCATGTCAGTTGATGCGGCTAACAAAACAATATCATTCTCAACAGACTGGGATGCGGGATTCACGTTCGAAGTAGAGTTAAAACAAGTTCAACCTTAACAAATAGTACAACATGAAATTAAATAAATTAATGATTTTGGCTTTTGTAGCACTAGGGTTGTCTGCATGTCAAAAAGAATACGTAAAGGAAACAATACCTGGTAGTGAATTAGCGGGTAGATGGTATGTCGAGTACACAGTAGATGGCGAAGACATCTATGGTGTTGGTCACACCACCTTACTTACTTACACTACCGCTGCGGCCGATGGTAAGGAAATCATAGTGACCGATGAGGATCATTTTTGGAGTTTTAAAGCTAAAACTCCTGCAAATCCTGCAGGTTTATCATTTGGATCAACAGATAGCACAACTAGTTTAGTAGACGGTTATGATATCAAAATGATTGTGAAAAATGGTATGGTTATTCCTGGTGCCGGAAGATCAAAAACAGGTGTAGTAACAGATAGTATCTACATGGTTGTTGGTTTTGCAGATGACGCTCCAGGCGCAGAGTACGTTGTATCTGGCCATAGACGCACAGGCTTCATAGAAGACGAATACTAATATAAAATTTGGAGCAGTTGTAATGAACTGCTCCATTCTTTATACTCCTAACAAAAAGAGGGGCTTTGCATATGCAAAGCCCCTCTTTTTATACATAGCGTACTACTATGATAATTACACTGAGTACGTTAGAATTTGATACATACATTCTTTGGTTCTGTAAAGAAATTTAAGGCTTCCCAGCCACCTTCTCTACCAACACCACTATTTTTCATACCTCCAAAGGGCGTGCGTAAGTCTCTAAGTAACCAGCAATTTACCCATACAATCCCGCTCTTTATTTTATCTGCTACATGATGAGCCGTACTTAGGTTGGAGGTCCAAATGGTTGCGGCAAGACCATATTCTGTTGCATTAGCCAGTTCTAAAGCTTCCTCAATGGTGTCAAAAGGTTGGATGGTAACCACAGGTCCAAAAATTTCTTCTTGATTAGTTCTGCATTGTTGATCTAACCCTTCGATAATCGTAGGGGCGATAAACCAACCGTCTTTATTGTCTTCTGACAAAGAAATGGGTACACCTCCAGTTAATATTTTTCCCCCTTCAGACTTAGCTATTTCAATGTAACTTAATATTTTGTCAAAATGTGGCTTACTCACTATGGCTCCTAGCTGGCTATCCTCACTCAACGGGTTCCCTATTCTCATATTACCAACTTGCTCTACAAATGCATTTTTAAACTTTTCATAAATGCCCCGCTGTACTAAAATTCGTGATCCGCAAAGACATATTTGTCCTTGATTTTCAAATGAACTGTGTATCGTGGTTTTTAAGGCTTTCTCAAAATCACAATCATCAAAAATGATATTAGGATTTTTGCCTCCTAATTCAAGGCTCATTTTTTTGAATTTTGGTGCTACAATTTTGGCAATATGAGCCCCAGTTGATGTTCCTCCAGTAAAAGAAACTAGGTCAATTTCATTGCTGGAAATGATAGCGTTTCCGGTTGTAGCACCTAAACCGTGCACGATATTTAAAACACCCGGTGGAAGTCCAATCTCTACACAAATTTCGGAAAGTAAATAGGCCGTCATGGGCGTGATTTCTGAAGGTTTCGCAACTACTGTATTTCCAGCAGCTAACGCAGGCGCTATTTTCCAGGAGAATAAATATAGTGGGAGATTCCACGGAGAAATACAAGCCGCCACACCTACAGGCTTGCGCAATGTATAATTGATAATACCGTCTCCGGTACGATGACTTTCTGAGGCATAATGCATGATAGCAGTGGCATAAAATTTAAAATTATCACGTGCTCTGGGTATGTCTACTGATTTTGCCAGAGAGAGGGGCTTGCCATTGTCTATGCTTTCTGCCAGCGCAAGTTCATCCATCCGAGATTCGATAGCATTAGCGATTTTATCTAACCAGTGTGCTCTATTTGCGTTGGATAATGAAGACCAGCTCTCGAATGCTTCACGGGCACTTTTTATAGCGAATTGAACATCTTCCTCTCCAGAATTGGGTATAAGGGAATATACGCTACCCGTCGCAGGATTGTAATTGTCAATGTATTGATTGCTGGCAGGAGCCCTTAATTCACCGTTTATATAATTGGCTATTTTCTTCATTTAAGTAGAGCAAAAATAAGAATCCTTAGTTTATGCTAGATTGTTTAAGAATTAATACTTTTGCATTTCTATAAGCAGCCGGCATAATCTCACAATCAAATCCACCATATTCCACATTTAGTATTTCCAGATGAATTTATTTGTTTCTAACATTGACTTTAAAATAACCGAAGAAGAATTACAAGAACTATTCTCCGAATTTGGGGAGGTTAAATCGGTTAAAATTTTAAAAGAAATGACAGATCAAAAACCAAAGGGTTTCGGTTTTGTAATGATGTCAACCAACTATCAAGGACAAAAAGCCATTTTGAAAATGGACAAGCGAAAAATTAACGATAGACCACTATCTGTGCAAGAAGCAAGACCTAAGCCAGGACAAGAACCGGAAAAGAAGGATAGGATCCTACGACCACGTAAGAGTAAAAATGTGTAGTTCTATATTTTTTATATCTTATCATACAGGATTTATACGCTAATTAGTTATCAATAAAAGGTGCAATTGATTGATTTTCAAACTATTCATTTTTATTTCTGTATGAATTAATTTGTACTCGTTTACGTACATTTACCAACTAATTTTTCTTGAAGTTGAAATCGAAAGAACGGATAAGCATGTGGTTTGAAAAATCACCATCTTGGCTCAAGCAGGGCTTAACTAAAACTGTAACTTACTGGCGTAAGTTGTGGTCATTTTCGCTTTTTAATTATCAAGATTTCAAAGGATTAAGTACTTGGAAAAAAATGCTTAGTCTTGGATATACTATTTTCCTCTGTGTTTTCTTTTTTCTAATCAGTTTGGAGGTTAATTTTCTTTGGCTGTACGGGAAAATGCCAAGTATAAACGATGTGCGCAATCCTCCAATGCCTCTTGTCTCTGAGGTTTACACGGCGGATGGCGTTTTAATGGGGACCTATTATGTTGAAAAACGGACTCCTGTGACTTTCGAGGAAATAGATAGTAATACCGTTAATGCTTTGGTTGCTACTGAAGATGTTAGATTCTATTTGCACCACGGATTAGATATATATGGCGTACTATCAGCCGCTGCTTCTACCGTATCAGGTTCTAAACGAGGTGGAAGTACAATCACCAATCAACTCGCTAAAAATTTATACAACACAAGAGGCCATCGAAAAGGGGGTATTTTAGGATTTATACCAGGGGTTCGAACAATTATTGCCAAAATAAAGGAATGGAGTACCGCTTTTAAGCTAGAGTTTTTCTTTACGAAGCAGGAGATACTTACGTTCTACTTTAATACGGTAAGTTACGGAAATAACGCTTACGGAATAAAAAGTGCAGCAGAGTATTATTTTTCCAAAGAACCGAAAAATTTGAGTATCGAAGAATCTGCGTTGTTGGTGGGGATACTAAAAGGGACCAGCTATTATAATCCTAAAAATCATCCAGACAGAGCAAAAGAACGTAGAAATGTAGTCCTTTCGCAGATGAATAAATACGGTTTTCTAGATACCTCAAGCACAGAAGTGTTGTATTCTAAACCTCTTCGTCTTAACATTACAGAAATAGTAAAAGATGACGGGCTGGCGCCTTATTTCAGAATGACGCTTGCCAAGGAATTGAAATCATGGTGTGATGAAAACGATATTAACTTATACCGTGACGGGCTAAAAATAACAACTACGATAAACAGTAAAGCTCAGAAATATGCCGAGAGATCGGTAGCTGAAAATATGTACCAAATACAAGGTAACTTTAACGCTAGCTTGGGAGGTAAATATTGGTTTGATGTTGAGATTGCAAAACAGCGTAAGGAACTTAAAGAGGGTCAACTTTGTGCATTGGAGAAGGAGCTTATACGACATGCAAAAAACTCTGTACGCTACAAGACGGCAATAGCAGACGGTGCTTCAGAGATCGAAGCCATGGCCTCTATGAAACAAAGCACTAATATCGAGATATTTGTAGGCGGTAAAAAGGTGAATAAAACCATGACTCCTATAGATTCTATTAAGTCTGAAATGCAGCAAATGCATTGTGGCTTAGTGTCTATAAAACCAAAAACGGGAGAGGTTATAGCTTGGGTAGGTGGTTCTAATTGGGATTTTTTTAAATACGATCATGTATGGCAATCTCGCAGACAACCAGGTTCTAGCTTTAAGCCTATTGTTTACGCTGCCGCACTGGAAAGTGGGATGGAGGCCTGTTCAACGGTAGATGATATCCCATTAAAATATGAAACTATAATTGACGGTGAACCAGAAATTTGGGAACCTAAAAATTCGAATAGAAGATTTACGTATGGCCCGGTTAGGCTAAGAGTAGCATTAGCACAGTCTATCAATACGGTTGCAGTGCAACTAACAGATAAGGTTGGCCCTCGTCGGGTTATTAAATTAGCTAATCAAATGGGAATAAGCGGTAAACTCGTAGACGATTTAAGTATTTCGCTTGGGACAGCAGACGTCTCACTGTTCGAGATGGTTCAAGCATATGGAGTATTTGTTAATGATGGAAAATTAAAAAAAACACGTTGGATAAATACGATTGAGGATAGTGAGGGCAATATGCTTGAAGACTATAGAGAAGATAAAAACGAAGTAAGGGTACTTTCAGACACCAATGCATACACTATGACTTATTTTTTAAGAGGCGGAGTGGAGGAAGCAGGTGGAACATCTCGCGGTTTATATCGCTACGGTATTTGTGCAGATAATGAGATAGGGGGAAAAACAGGAACTTCAAATGATTATGCAGACGGGTGGTTCATATGCGTAATGCATGATTTAGTGACAGGTGCTTGGGTTGGCGGTAGAGATATGCGAATTCATTTTCAAGGAGCTAATGGACAAGGATCAAAGACAGGACTTCCACTAGTCGCTAGGTATCTTGAATTAGCCTTAAATGATTCTAAATCAGGAGTAACTAGAGGCAAATTTGAGAAGCCAGAAGTGTATGATGTGAATTTAAGTTGCTATGCGTACAAACCTAAAGTTGACTTTTTAGACTCACTGGATAACCCTATGGATAGTGCCAATATTGATAAAATCCACATTGATTTTACTGAAGTGGATGAAACAGATGAAGATGAGGTTGTAGATTAATTGTTATCGATTACACTAGGGCAAAATAGTGCCTATACATTCGCCAAATCCTACACGTTTACCGTCCTTTTCGCAGAATGCTCTTATGGTAATAGTATCGCCATCTTCTAAAAACGTTCGGGTTTCCCCATTTTTTAGTTGCATTGGTTCTTTGCCTCCTTGGCTAATCTCGATCATACTTCCGTAACTGTTTTGGTCGCGGCCTGAAATGGTTCCACTAGCCATTAAATCTCCAACATTTACGTTGCAACCGTTTACGGTATGGTGAGCAAGCTGTTGAGCCATATTCCAATACATATACTTAAAGTTACTCTCGCTAATTACCGTTTCCTCACCTCCTTCGGGAGCGATAGCTACTTCAAGATTAATATCAAAATTCTTGTTGCCTATAAACTGTAAATAAGGAAGTACAGCAGGTTCTTGCTTTATACTCTCACATCTAAATGGCTCTAATGCCTCCATCGTAACAATCCATGGCGAAATAGTAGATCCGAAGTTTTTACCTAAGAATGGTCCAAGAGGAACATACTCCCATGCTTGTATGTCTCTAGCGCTCCAATCGTTAAAAATCACCTTCCCAAAGATATGGTCTTCGGCATTTTCTAACCTAATAGGTTTTCCTAATTGAGTTGATTTGCCAATAATATAAGCCATTTCAAGTTCAATATCTAAGCGTTTACTTTTTCCGAAAGACGGCACATCTGCAGTAGGAGCTTTGCTTTGGCCGCTTGGTCTTGTAATAGGAGTACCACTTATTACAATACTACTTGCTCTGCCATGATAGCCTACAGGAATGTGTCTCCAATTGGGAAGCAGAGGCTCGCTATCCGGTCTAAAAAGCTTACCTAAATTAGTAGCATGTTCTATGCTACTGTAAAAATCGGTATAATCTCCGATTTTTATGGGCATGCACATTTGCGTTCCTAAACGAGAAACAATTGCTTTTTCTCTAAACTCAAATAACAAACCCTCGGTAACCAACTGTTTAGTAAGATACTCGCGTAAACTACTCCATACGTCTTTCCCGCAGTCTATAAATTCGTTGAGAACTATAGACTCAAAAACACTGGTATCAAAACCTAATTCTGCAAACAGTCCAAGCTTGCAACAGGCGTGTAAATCAATTATACTATCGCCTATGGCAACCCCAGGTCTAGGTATGTTGTCACGCATAAACATACCGTAAGGAAGATTATGTATGCTAAAATCAGAGTTTTCAGGTATGTGTATCCAAGTGTTCATTTTATCTTTTTAAAGTTCAAATTTAGGGATTGATTTTTATTAATGCGATAATAAACCAGCATTGTAAATTGCCACTAACCTTGGCTAGTCATTAGAATGTTTAATGTTACCAGCCTAATACTTTCGCAAACATTAGAGGAGCTACAATGGTAGCATCGCTTTCTACGATGAATTTTGGTGTATCTGCGGCTAACTTTCCCCATGTTATTTTTTCATTAGGGACTGCACCAGAATAAGAGCCGTAGCTGGTGGTACTGTCGCTAATTTGGCAGAAGTAGCTCCATAGCGGTGTACTTCTTTCAAGGTCTTGCTCTAGCATAGGCACTACGCATATAGGGAAATCCCCTGCAATGCCTCCACCTATCTGGAAAAATCCAAGTCCTTTGTCTTTTGTAAAGTCAGTATACCAATCGGCTAAAAATGTCATGTATTCAATACCACTTTTCATGGTACTTGGTTTTAGGTTTCCCTGTATACAATTCCCCGCAAAAATATTACCCATGGTACTATCTTCCCATCCTGGAACTACCATCGGTAAGTTCTTTTCAGCGGCAGCAAGTACCCAACTGTCTTTTGGGTCTATTTGGTAATGTTCTTTTAGACAACCGTCTAATAACATTTGGTACATATATTCATGTGGTAAATACCGCTCACCTTTAGCCTCTGCTTCACCCCAAAACCGCTCTATATTACCTTGTAATCTTCTAAATGCTTCTTCTTCAGGGATACAAGTGTCTGTTACTCTATTTAGGTGTCGGTCAAGTAATTCTTGCTCTTGCTGCGGCGTCAAATCTCTGTAGTTTGGAATACGCTCATAGTGGTCGTGTGCTACAAGATTCATCACATCTTCTTCCAAGTTTGCGCCGGTGCAGCTAATAATATGGATCTTATCTTGACGAATCATCTCCGCCAGCATTTTTCCCATTTCTGCAGTACTCATAGCTCCAGCTATGGTTACCATCATTTTATTGCCTTTGGCAAGTTGGTTGTTGTACTCGTCAGCTGCATCTACCAAAGCTGCTGCGTTAAAGTGTAGAAAATAGTTATCTATAAAATCGGATATTGGTTTGCTCATTAATGGTCTGTTAAATTGTTGATTTGTGATTTGCGCTTTGTAGAAGTCCTGTCGTTTACATAGTATCGATTTTGGGGCAGCTAATACCCTAAAATCTTCATCATACTTTCTACATTTTGTTCTTCGGCAAAAAGTTCGTCTACGATATTTCCTTCTGCATCTTTATATAAAAGTATTTTTTTAGGGCTGGGGATAAGGCAATGTTTGATTCCTCCTTGGCCGCTTAAGCTTTCTTGGTAAGCTCCTGTGTTGAAAAATCCAATGTACAAAGGAACTTCATCATCGTCATATACCGTTGGGAGGTATATAGCATTCACATGCTGCTCACTATTGTAGTAATCATCACTATCGCAAGTTAATCCACCTAATAGAACGCGCTCATAGCTTTCATTCCATTTATTAAGTGGCAGTAAAATAAATCGCTCGCTAATGGCCCATGCATCGGGCAAAGTGGTCATAAATGAGCCGTCTATCATATTCCATCGCTCTCTATCGTTCTGTCTTTTTTGGTGCAATATTTTATAGACAGTACCGCCGCTTTCGCCTACCGTATAACTTCCAAATTCTGTGAATAAATGCGGCTCTTTTACATTTTTATCGCCGCACTCTTGCTTGATTTGTCCTACAATTTCTTTGATCATATAGGCATAATCATAGTTAAAGTTCAGGTTTCTTTTTATGGGGAATCCTCCTCCTATATTAAGGGAGTCTATAGTGTCGCATACTGCTTTTAACTTAGCATATACATTTAAACATTTGCGTAGCTCATTCCAGTAGTAAGCGGTATCTCTAATGCCGGTATTAATAAAGAAGTGGAGCATCTTAAGCTCCATGTTTGGTTCGTTCTTAATTAGGTCTTCGTAAAAAGGAACGATATACCTATAGCCAATTCCCAATCTTGAGGTATAAAACTCAAATTTAGGTTCTTCTTCCGCGGCTATTCGAATGCCCAATTTAATCTTCTTTTCGGTTCTTCCTTTTAATAAATGAAACTCACGTGTGTTGTCTAATACTACATGCAGATTATCAAACCCCATCTCAATAAGTTCTATGATTTTATCAATATAAAGGTCCGTTTTGAAACCATTACAAACAATAAATCGGTCTAAACCCAGCAAACCTTCACTGTGCAGTTTTTTAATAAGATCCAGGTCAAAAGCGGAAGAGGTTTCCAAATGGATGTCATTTTTTAGACCTTCTTCTATCACATATTTGTAATGTGAACTTTTGGTGCAATAGCAATAATTATAGGAGCCATTATAGTTGTGCTCTGCAAATGCGTCTGCAAACCAAAACTTGACTTTCTGAATATTCTCTGAAATTTTAGGTAAATAACTAAATCGGAAAGGAGTGCCATATTTTTTGGCTAAATCCATCAAAGGAATGTCTCTATAAAGAAGCTCTCCTTCCTCAGTAGTCTTAAATTCTTCCGTAGGAAAGTGAAAAGTTTGATCTATTAGATCAGAGTATTTGTTTTTCAATTTTGTACTATAACTATTTGCGATGCAAATAACATTATAATAATTATAGATTTTATGGTAATAAGGGTAGAATTATTAAAAAAAATAGTAGTGTACTATGATTCTAAGCTTACTCTATTTCGGATGGAGCGTGCAAGTGTCATTTCATCAGCATACTCTAGCTCTCCGCCTACGGCAATTCCTTTGCTTAACGTAGTCACTTTTACCCCGATTTCTCCTAATTTTTTTGCAATGTAATATTCGGTGGTGTCTCCTTCTAATGTGCTACTTAGTGCTAAAATAGCTTCTTTAATTTCTCCTGTTGCTGCTCTTTGTAGTAATTCGGGTACTCTCACATCACTGGGACCGATGCCATCTACGGGTGATATTAAGCCACCTAAAACATGAAAATGCCCGTTGTATTGTCCTGTGTTTTCAATAGCAAGTACATCTTGAAAATCTTTTACTACACAAACAATACTTGAATCTTTACTAGGAGAAGCACAAACATTGCAAATGTCAGCATCGCTAATGTTATAACATTTAACACAAAATTTAATCTCGGTACGCATTTTCAAAATCGCTTGACTAAGCTCCATTGCCTCAGTATCGGGTCTTTTCAGTAAATACAAAGCCATGCGCAACGCACTTTTTTGACCAATTCCCGGGAAACGAGATAATTGCTCAACGGCTTTGTTTATAAGATTAGAAGAGGTGCTCATGAAGTGCAGGACAAAGCAACGGTTTTTTTTTTACTTTCGAATGATAGCGGACTAATAAATAGTGTGCGATCTACATGTTTTATTTTTTGACCATATTTAACACGCTAAAAATAGTTTTTCTCATTTGCTTGTAGTTTACTTGCAGGTATCAAATAGTGAGTATCTTAAACGAAATAGCCAAAACGGTTGAAATTATCGCAATTCCCACGCACGAAACCGATCAACGTCTTAGCGGTGCGTCTTATGTTTTTAGTTATCATATTACCATTTTAAATAGATCTGCGCATGCGGTACAACTATTGAGAAGACATTGGTACATCACAGATGGGTTATTTGGAGAGCGAGAGGTAGAAGGTGAAGGAGTAATTGGCCAACAACCTAAATTAAAGCCAGGTGAAAAATTTGAATATGAATCTTGGTGTCCGTTAAGTGGTGACTATGGTACCATGAATGGCTTCTTTACCTTTTGTGAACTAAAAAGTAGAGAGGAGTTTGAGGTAGATGTGCCTGCAATGGTTCTGCTGCCGAAGTTTGTTCTAAACTAAAGCGTACACTAAACCAATAGTACCAACCGCCCAGCAGTAATAGGCAAAATAAGAAAGTTTACTTCTTTTAACAATGGCAATCATCCATTGGCATGCAAATATTCCAGAGATAAGCGCGGCGATAAATCCCACACTAAACGGCATTACTAACTCTTCCGTTAAATGAAGTTTTCCGTCTAAAATATCCTTTGCCATTTTTCCTAGTATCAAGGGAATTACCATTAAAAAAGAAAAACGTGCTGCTTGCGCTTTGTCGATGTTGAGTAAAATAGAGGTAGAAATAGTAGCTCCAGAACGCGATATCCCTGGCAAGATGGCAATGGCTTGAGCTATGCCAATTATGACGGCTTTGCCCAAGGTAAGTTCTTGATTGTGTTTTATTTTTGCTTTGTCTGCAAAGAGTAATAATACCCCCGTGAGTAAAAGCATTGCACATACTAAGATTAATTGGCCTTCAAATAACTGTTGCAATAAATCATCAAAAAAAAGACCAACAAAGGCTGCTGGAACCATTGAGGCTACTACAAAAAGAGCGAATTTTCTAGATTCTGTAGAATCTTTGCTAAACAAGCCGGTTATGATAGCGAGAATGTCTTTACGAAAAACAAAAATAGTGGCCAAAGCCGTTGCAGCATGTAATACCACACTTAGCAATTCTTCTTGGTCTTTTAAGCTTTCAGTACCTAATAGTGCTTGGCCTATTTCTATGTGTCCGCTACTGCTAACGGGTAAAAATTCAGTAAGTCCTTGAATAACACCAAGCAACAATGACTCTATTACAGTCATTATTTAGCTTTTTTGAAAATAGAAAAAATGCCAAGTACAAAACCGCTAACTACTACTATAGGAGCAAGCGTTGTTCGTCTGAAGTCATAAATATCTCCGTCTTTTCCATACATAATAATAAAGCCAACAATCACTACGGCTAACGAAGCGAGCAGTAAATAATAATTTTGTTTGCCAAATACGAATTGTCCTTTTGACATGTTGCTTGTTTCCGTGGATGTATTTTTTGTTTTTGCCATTGTGTTTTTGTTAAATACTTATGTTTTAATTCTCATGACGACGTTCTCAGTAATGAGAATGCTTTCGGAGCAATAAAGCGCAAAAATAGCATCAAAATGTTTTGTTACTACTTTTCTGACAAATGTTGTTCTATAGTACTCATATTGAGGGTGATAGAAACATATTACGTTGTATCGTATTCAGATTTACAAACCTTAAATAGTACCGATAAACACGTGCAAAAGTTGTGATCTTCTGTTTTAAAATTCTTTGCACAGTCTGTGTTTGGTCTCTTAAAAATCGAGAGTGTCAGCGCTTCAATGGATTTCAAAAATCAATAAGATATCCGTGAAATAGTTTAGGTTCTGCTACATTTGCCCACTTTTCAATAGAAATTAATGAGTTCATACGATTTTAAATCAGTAGAAGCTAAGTGGCAAGCGGAATGGTCTGCTAAGCAAATTTATAAAACAACTTTAGACCATCGTAAACCTAAATATTATGCTTTGGATATGTTCCCGTATCCAAGTGGAGCCGGATTGCACGTTGGTCATCCACTAGGATATATAGCGTCTGATATCGTTGCTCGTTATAAGAGATTGAATGGGTTTAATGTACTTCACCCGATGGGTTTTGATGCATTTGGTTTGCCGGCCGAGCAATACGCTATTCAAACGGGCCAACATCCAGCGATTACCACAGAAGAAAATTTGGCGCGCTACAAAGAACAGTTAAATAGAATAGGATTTTGCTATGATTGGGACAGAGAAGTAAGGACTACAGATCCGTCTTATTATAAATGGACTCAATGGATATTTATCCAACTTTTTGAGTCCTGGTACAATGCAAAAACTGAGAAGGCAGAAAGTATAAATGCGCTTATTACTATTTTTGAAAATGAAGGGAATGTAAACGTTCAACATGCAGGAGATGAATTAGTAAATTTTACTGCAGAAGATTGGGAACGAAAAACAAAGCAAGAGAAAGAGGTCGTTTTACAATGCTACAGGTTAGCATTTCAAAAAGAAACTACGGTTAATTGGTGCGAAGAGCTTGGAACGGTATTGGCTAATGATGAGGTTAAAAATGGTCTTTCTGAACGGGGCGGCTATCCAGTGACTCAAAAGATAATGAAGCAATGGTACCTGCGAATTACGGCATATGCAGACCGATTGATCGAAGGACTAAATAGAATAGATTGGAGCGACAGTATAAAAGAGACACAACGTAATTGGATAGGCAGAAGTGAAGGGGCATCTATATCATTTACGGTTGTTAATGATCAGGTTGAAGGAGCAAGTCAGAATACATCGCAAGCTATTGAGGTATTTACTACACGACCAGATACCATCTTCGGCTGCACGTTTATGGTCCTTGCGCCAGACCACGAGTTAGTCCAAAAAATTACAACTGCGGCACAGCGACAAGAGACAGAAGCCTATGCGGAAATTGCCAATAATAAATCGGAGTTAGAGCGTAAAAAGGATAAAACGGTAAGTGGTATTTTTACAGGAGCTTTTGCTATTCATCCATTTACACACAAAAAACTTCCCATTTACATTTCTGAGTATGTCTTGAGCGGATATGGGACTGGCGCAATCATGGCAGTTCCTGCTCATGATGAACGAGATTATGCCTTCGCTCAGAAGTTTGATTTGGAAATAATACAAGTGGTAGAATCAATGAATTCTGCTCCTAATGACGATATCCAATTGCCATACGATGCCAAAGAAGGGCGATTAATGAACAGTGAGAACTTTGACCGACTTACTGTAAAGGAAGGGATGCGTGCCATTATACAGTTGGCGGAAGAGCGTGGTTTTGGCACTCAAAAAATAAATTATAAGCTGCGTGATGCGGGTTATAGTCGTCAACGTTATTGGGGTGAACCATTCCCCATTATACACCGAGATGGTGTGCCTACGGTAATTAATGAGCTACCTGTGGAGCTGCCCCCTGTGGATAGTTATGAAGCAAAAGGAACAGGAGAGAGTCCACTCGCCAATAACGAAGCTTGGGTCAATACCTTAAATGGCAGAAGAGAAACGGATACCATGCCAGGATACGCAGGTAGTAGCTGGTATTTTCTTCGGTATATGGATCCCAATAACAATACTGAATTTGCCGGGAAAGAAAGTTTGGAATATTGGAATCAAGTAGACTTATATATCGGAGGAACAGAGCATGCAACTGGCCATTTACTCTATAGTAGATTTTGGACAAAATTCTTGTTCGATAAAGAATTTATATCATTTGACGAGCCGTTTAAGAAATTGGTAAATCAAGGGATGATACAAGGGGAAAGCATGATTTTAGAAGCTAATGGCGTGGAATTGCATGTGCCCGTAAATTTAGCAAGTAAGGATGCGACATTGTCTCAGGATAAATTTATAGAACTTCAAACCTTGGATAATCGATTTGAGAAGATAGATTTTTCTAAAGTAGCGGATAAAGACAATCTTATTCATCTCAAAACACAAGTGGAGAAAATGTCTAAGTCTAAGTTTAACGTCGTAAACCCCGATGATGTGTGCGAAGAATACGGTGCAGATACACTTAGATTGTATGAAATGTTTCTGGGCCCACTGGAAGATAGTAAGCCTTGGAGTACCAAAGGAATAGACGGTACGTACCGATTTTTGAAAAAACTTTGGGCCTTATTCTTTGACACAGACGGAAATATAATTTGGAACACCGAAGCACCAAGCGCGGAGTCTGTTAAAACATTGCATAAAACTATAAAGAAGATCAGCGATGATATCGATAGCTTCTCGTTCAACACGTCGGTAGCTCAGTTTATGATTTGCATCAATGAATTAGGCGCACAGAACTGCCGAAGCAAAGAAATACTGGATCAAATTTTGGTTTTATTAGCTCCTTTTGCACCACATATCACAGAAGAACTATGGTCAGCTTTAGGTAACGAAGGATTTATAGCAGATGCCAAGTGGCCAGATTATGATGCGAGCAAGTTGGTGGAAAGCACCAAGCTTTATCCTATATCTATAAATGGTAAAACAAGAACGAACTTGGAGTTTCCGCTGGATATGAGCAAGGAAGAAATTGAGAAAAATGTATTGGCAGACGAAACCGTACAAAAATGGTTAGATGGTCAAGCACCTAAGAAGATAATTGTGGTGCCTGGAAGAATAGTAAATGTGGTAATGTAAGTCAGTCAAAAAGCAATTACTTGTCGAATACTGACGTTTAGTTGAGTAAAAAGAATTCTGATCAAGGCTTCTTTTTTGTCGTGCATACATGCCATAACTATTTTATAATCCTTTAATCGTCATACCGGAAGAATAAGTACCTTCGCAGACTTCTAAAAAATACGATCATCAACGAGCAAGATTCCATAAAAATAATAGGTGCACGCGAGCACAATCTGAAGAATGTAGATTTAGAGATACCGCGTCACAAACTAGTAGTTTTCACTGGACTCAGTGGCAGCGGCAAGTCTAGTCTAGCGTTCGATACTATTTTTGCCGAAGGGCAGCGGAGGTATATGGATACTTTTTCAGCTTATGCACGTCAATTCGTTGGCGATATGAAGCGACCCGATGTAGATAAAATCGAAGGGTTAAGTCCTGTCATAGCCATAGAGCAAAAAACCGTAAGCAAGAACCCCCGAAGTACTGTGGGAACAATTACCGAGGTTTATGATTTCTTGAGATTACTTTTTGCCCGAGCGGGTGAAGCCTATTCTTATCTCAGTGGAAATAGAATGAAGAGCTTTACGGAGCAAGAAATTATTAATGCTGTAAACGAGAAATTCGCGGTTCAAAAAATGATGATTCTAGCACCTTTAATCAAAGGTAGAAAAGGACATTACAGAGAAATTTTTGAGCAGTATCGAAAAAGAGGGTATACAAAAGTTTGGGTGGATGGCGAGCTTTTGGATATTGAGCCGGGCATGCAGCTAGATCGATATAAAATCCATGATATCGACTTAGTGATAGATCGCATTAGCCCTGAAGATGCAGGAAGCCTAAGAGTTACAGATTCCATACGGGCAGCCATTAAAATGGGCAAAGGAGTGGTTAGTGTTTTAAATCCAGAGACCAAAGAACTCACTCACTTTAGTAAGTACTTGATGGATGTGGAAACAGGTCTTTCTTACAATGAAGCCCAACCTAATCTTTTTTCGTTTAACTCACCTTATGGCGCTTGCACTGCATGCGACGGATTAGGAACCTCATCTGATGTACTTGAAAAGGATCTTATACCAAACCCAAAATTAAGTATAAATAAAGGGGGATTAGCTCCTTTGGGTGAGGTTAAAGATAATTGGACCTTTACGCAACTAAAAGCAATGAGCAAAAAGTTGAAGTTTAATATGTCTAAACCATTAGCAGAGATGGATAGAGAGATATTAAATATTATTCTTCATGGTTCTGAAGAAAAATTTGAGGTTGAATATAAAGGGAGTTCGGGTTATAAACAGGTTTATGAGACCCAATGGAAAGGGGTCGTTCCCTCGCTTATGGAGGCCTATTTTGAAAAAGATTTTGGGACACTTAGTAGATGGGCGGATGAATTTATGACCGTAGTGCCTTGTCGCACTTGTCATGGAGGGAGATTAAATAAAGAAGCGCTTTCATATAAAATTGGAGAACTAAATATTGCCAACTTGAGCAATATGAGTATTAGTGAGCTATACGAATGGCTTACCACCGTTGAGGCAACCATGAGTGAAAGACAACTTACCATTGGGGCTGAAGTTTTGAAAGAAATACGTGAGCGCGTTAAGTTTTTGTTGGATGTTGGCCTTTCTTATCTATCACTAAATAATTCTTCAAAAACGCTCAGTGGAGGAGAGGCACAACGAATACGACTAGCAACACAAATAGGATCTCAACTAGAAGAAGTACTTTATATATTAGATGAACCTAGTATAGGTTTACATCAACGAGATAATAAGCGACTTATCAATTCGCTTAAGGAATTAAGAGATATTGGCAATTCTGTAATCGTAGTGGAACACGATAGAGATATGATCTTAGAAAGTGACTTTGTGGTAGATATTGGTCCTGGAGCGGGCAAAAACGGCGGAGAGATTGTCGCAGCGGGCAAATGGGAAGACATCAAAAATAACGGGACTGTCACTTCTGATTATTTAGGAGGTCAGCGAAAAATAGAAATCCCCACTGAAAGGAGAAAGGGGACAGGGAAGAAGTTGGTGCTAAGCGGTTGTACCGGTAATAATTTAAAAAATGTAACAGCAGAATTCCCATTAGGCAAACTGATTGCCGTAACCGGCGTTTCAGGTAGCGGTAAAAGTAGTTTGATAAATGAAACGCTCCATCCTATACTTTCTGAATACGTATATAATTCCAATAAAAAACCCTTGCCTTATGATAAAGTAAAAGGTTTAGAGTACATAGATAAGGTAATTACCATCGATCAGTCGCCCATTGGCAGAACGCCTAGAAGTAATCCTGCTACCTATGTTGGATTTTTCTCTGATGTTAGAACACTCTATTCGGAAATAGGTGAGGCAAAAATAAGGGGCTATAAGCCTGGACGCTTTAGCTTTAATGTAAAAGGCGGGAGATGTGAAACCTGCGGTGGCGGCGGACAAAAAGTGATAGAAATGAATTTTCTTCCTGACGTGCTGGTAGAATGCGAGACATGTCAAGGGAAAAGGTATAACAGAGAAACACTCGAAATACGGTACAAAAACAAGAGTATTAGTGATGTGCTAGATATGACCGTAGAAGAAGCAGTAGGTTTCTTTGAAGCGGTACCAAGCATATATAGAAAAGTAAAAGCACTTAATGATGTTGGTCTTGGCTATATAACTCTTGGTCAAAGCAGTACTACGATTTCTGGAGGAGAGGCCCAACGGGTTAAACTGGCAACAGAATTAAGTAAGATAAGTACCGGACAAACATTCTATATTCTAGACGAACCTACTACGGGACTTCATTTTGAAGACATAAAACAATTAATAGGTGTTCTTCAAAATTTAGTAGACTTAGGTAATACCGTACTGGTTATAGAGCATAATCTGGACGTAGTGAAAGTAGCAGATTGGATTATTGATGTGGGACCTGAAGGTGGCAATGCGGGAGGTCAAATACTGGTAACTGGGACGCCAGAAGATGTGATAAAAAGTGACATAGGTCATACCGCAAAGTATCTAGCGCTAGAAATGTAATCCACGTTTCGTGCCTTTGCCAAAATTCAATAAATCATCTCGTATTTTCGTTCCAACACTTTTAAGCTAATTCTCTCAAAAAATTTACTATAAATGTATTGCCGAACCTAAATCTCTGCTTACATTTGTGCCGGCTGACACGACCAGCTCCCTTTGAACTCCCCCAGGGCAGGAATGCAGCAAGGGTAAAAGGTTGTAGCGGTGCGATGTCAGCCATTTTTTATCCTCAAATTACACTTCAACTTTATTATTCTTCTATTGCTTAGCATCCAACCTGAGGTGTTATGGTCATTTCTATTTTTAAATTTATAGCGGTAAAATAGAGAACTCCCCAACCAAAACTATATCTTCGCCCTAATGAAATTTTTTGTTGATACTGCGAACTTGGAGCAAATAAAAGAAGCTCAAGCACTTGGAATACTGGATGGTGTTACTACTAATCCATCACTTATGGCTAAAGAAGGTATTGTGGGTTACGATAATGTAATGGCACACTACAGAACTATTTGTGAGTTGGTAGACGGCGATATTAGTGCGGAAGTTATTGCTACCGATTATGATGGTATGATTAAAGAAGGTCAAGAATTGGCAGATCTACATCCCAATATCGTAGTAAAAGTGCCTATGACCATAGATGGTATTAAAGCTATCCGATGGTTTAGTGATAATGATATAAAAACAAATTGCACACTGGTATTCTCTGCAGGTCAAGCCATTCTTGCGGCAAAAGCGGGAGCTACTTATATTTCTCCATTTATTGGTCGAGTAGATGACATGACATGGGATGGTATTGAGCTGATTGCTCAAATCGCAGATATATATAGTATTCAAGGTTTCCCAACAGAAATTCTAGCGGCATCCATTCGAAATCCTTTGCACATAGTAAGAGCGGCAGAAGCTGGAGCAGATGTATGTACATGCCCACTTAGTGCAATTATAGGTCTAGCAAAGCACCCATTAACTGATATTGGATTAGCTCAGTTTCTGGCCGATCACAATAAAGCCAATAGTTGATTTTTTAAGAGAACACGAATACACTCATTCATATAAATATTCCGCCGATTTAATATATTAATATCAGTATTGTTTCGTTACCTAATACGACTTATCGTTTTTTAGAAGAGAACTTATTTAATCCAGTCACCTTAATTTGAACCCTATAGTTATCATACCGACCTATAACGAGAAGGAAAATATTCTCGCTATGTTAGACAAAGTAATGTCTTTATCAACGGTTTTTGATGTGCTCGTAGTTGATGATAATTCTCCAGACGGCACTGCTCAAATGGTTAAAGAGCGAATGGCAAACGAATCCAGAATAAACCTCCTCGAAAACGGAAATAAAAATGGACTAGGAACAGCTTACATCGCAGGATTTAAATGGTGTTTGGAGCGAAATTATGAATATATCTTTGAGATGGATTGTGATTTTTCACATAACCCTGATGATTTAATCCGGTTACATGATGAATTGCAAAAGCCAGATAACGATATGGTGGTAGGGTCTCGCTACGTAGGTAATGTAGTAAATGTGGTAAACTGGCCTATGAGTCGAGTTTTATTAAGCTATTTTGCTTCCGCTTATGTGCGATTTTTTACTCAAATGAAATTAGCAGACGCCACTGCTGGTTTTGTCGGATATACCAGTGAATTACTCAGTAGTATAGACATGTCTAGAATTAAATTTAGAGGTTACGCATTTCAAATAGAAATGAAATACACTGCGCATTCCTTGGGTAAAACAATCAAAGAAATCCCCATTATTTTTACGGATAGAACCGCCGGAGAATCTAAAATGACGGGCGGAATTATTCGCGAGGCACTGTTTGGTGTAATAAGTCTTCGCTTCAAACGCATCTCTGCGTTAAAATAAGAGTAATCATTACTTAGAAAGATGCTTTTCGGCGTGGTAACTAGAACGAACTAGTGGTCCACTTTCTATATAGTCAAATCCCATTTTCTGACCTTCTCTTTTGTACATCGCAAAAATGTCAGGATGCACATATTCAGCTACTTTTAAATGTCGTGTAGTGGGTTGCATATATTGACCAAGTGTTATGATTCCTACACCGGAGTTTCTTAAATCGTGCATGGTTTCCAAAATTTCATCTTCTGCTTCACCCATTCCGCACATAATGCCACTTTTGGTTTTCATACCTTTCTCTTTAAGATATGAGAGTACAAAGAGTGATCTATCATATTTTGCTTGTACCCTAACTTCTTTGGTAAGACGTCTTACCGTTTCAATATTGTGCGAAACTATTTCAGGATGAACAGAAATAATACGATCTAACTGCTCTGTATTCCCTTGAAAATCGGGGATCAAGGTTTCAAGTGTAGTTTCTGGATTAAACTCTCTAATGGTCGTAACGGTTTTAGCCCAATGTATACTTCCTCCATCTTCTAAATCATCGCGGTCTACACTGGTTATCACAGCGTGTTTTATGCCCATTATATTAATAGACTGTGCAACCTTAAATGGCTCAAGAGGATCAAGTTTCTCGCCAGCGCCAGTAGCAACATTACAAAACTGACAGCTTCTGGTACAGGTATTCCCGCCAATCATAAAAGTAGCAGTACCCGCTCCCCAACATTCCCCAATATTGGGGCATTTACCACTTTCGCAAATGGTGTGTAATTTATTGTCTTTTACCAACTTCAGCATTTCAGCATAATGTCCTTCTCCAGGTATTTGGGTCTTAAGCCAATCTGGTTTCATACGCTGTTGCTGTTTTATCTTAACGTGGGGTTTGTTTTCTATGTTATTTTTCATAAAACGGAGCAAAATTAAGACTCTTTTTAGAGTATGTGCATTATATCGTAATTTTACGCTGCACGATAACAAAACAGTGATACTAATCGTTAGTTTTGTCTATTCTAATTAAATGAGGTTAATCTACAGTTTTTATTTTTTCTTACTAGGGCTCAGTCTCTTTGCTCAAAATAATACCCCTACCTATACCTGGCGTATGCATCTGCCTTATAACAGTGTAAGGCAAATAATAGAAGTAGATAGAACCCTTTATGTGCTGGCTGAAGTTGGGCTTTATACATTTGATTTAGTTAGTGGGGAATCTACAATGCTTACCAAAGTAGATGGATTTGCAGAATCAAAAGTGAGTAATTTTGGCTACTCTGATGATACTAAAACCCTAATCATAGTATATGAAAACGGGAATATTGATTTATTAAAGGACAATAAAATCATCAACTTGCCAGGTCTAAAAAGAGCTAGTATTGGAGGCCAAAAGTTTATCTACGAAACTTCTGTAATTGGTCGTAAAGCATATTTAGCCACATCATTTGGAGTAGTTGTGGTTGATTTAGAAAAGCAACTCATTTCAGCAGATTATCAAAACCTAGGTGCTGGCGGTACTACGTTGGAAGTATTTTCGATTTTTGTCTTTAATGATACCCTTTACCTAGCTACAGATGAAGGTATAAAATCTGCACCTGCCTATGATAGCCGAGTAAATCTTCAAAATTTTGAAACGTGGAAAACAAATACGACCTATAAATCTACTCGCCTAATGCGAGAATTTAACAACAATTTGTTTTTCGTAAACGATAGTATCTTGTACAATTACGCAAACGGCAGTTATTCAACGGTAGAAGCCGGCGTTAAAAAAGACTATAAAAGTTTAATAACGGCGCATGACAAATTGGTGATTTGCCGTTGGGAGGGAGTGGCACTCTTAGATAAGCTCTTTAAGCTGGAAGAAAAGAAGGAGCCGTTTATGGAATATGCAATCATAGATTATCAAAATAATTTATGGTTTGGTGGTTTTTATAGGGGGCTCATTAAAAAATGGCCAGACGGAAGGATAGACGGGTTTATACCTCCAGGACCCTATGGCTTGACGACCTATGACATGCAAGGGTATGAGAATACCATGTACGTAACAGCGGGAGGCCATACTAACGCATATGCTCCGTCTTATGTAAACTATGGTTACTACATATACGAAGACGGACAATGGCTCAATAGAGATCTTAATAATCCAGTAGTAGGTAGTATGATTGATTTTACCACTATTTATATTAATCAAAATAGTGGAGATGTCTATCTAGGTAGTTTTGGAAGCGGATTAGCAAAACTTAAAAACAAGGTACCAGATCAAAAATTTACTTCTGCTAATAGTACGATAAAAGCAGCGGTAGACACAAGAGAAATAGCATTAGGCATGACCCAAGATTCAAAAGGAACCTTGTGGGTAGCCAACTACGAAACAGAGAAACCACTTTTATCGCTAAAAAAGGATGGCAGCTGGAAGGAATATAATGTTGGTTCCAACAGAATTGGGGAGATGGTAGTCGATGATCAAGATAATATTTGGATGCTAGCACCACGTTCTAGTAGCCTTGGCCTTGTGGTCGCTAAAGAGAAGAGTAATGGGGGGATAGAGTATAGACCTCTCACTACGGGTGCTAAAAATGGCGGGTTGCCTAATAATAATGTTAAGGCCATAGTACGGGATAAAGACGGAGAAATTTGGGTAGGAACAGAAACAGGAATTGGGGTGTTTTATCAACCAAGCTTAGTCTTTAATCCACAGCAAAGAATAAATGCAGACGCACAACAAATCATTATTGATGATGGAAGTGACATTGGATACCTACTTGAAAAAGAGGTTATAAATGACCTTAAGGTAGATGGCGGGAATAGAAAATGGGCTGCTACAAACAATGGAGTATGGCTCATTGCAGAAGATGGGTCACGTATTTTGAAACATTTTACGGCGAGTAATAGTCCGTTGCCCAGTGATATAGTGAATTGTATTGGCATAGTTCCCAATACAGGTGAAGTGTTCTTTGGAACTACCCAAGGCATAACATCGTATAGAGGAGATGCCACAGAAGCAAGTAATACGCATCAAAATACATTAGTGTTTCCCAATCCTGTTCACTCTACGTATCAAGGGCCCATAACGATTACCGGTTTGCCTGAGGATGCGACAGTAAAAATAGCAGATGTCGCTGGTCGTGTTGTGTATGAACTGATCGCCACCGGCGGTACCGCCGTATGGAACGGATTAAACTTTGAGGGACAAAAGCCACAAACAGGAATTTATCTGATTTACAGCGCCAACAAGGATGACGAAGAAGCACTAGTGACTAAACTGCTTATCGTGAGGTAATGATTACCAAAACCAAAGCGATTGTATTGCGCAACACCAATTATGGTGAAAGTAGTATTATTAGTAAAATGTATACCCGAGAATTTGGGGTAAGAACCTATATTTTACAGAGCATTCGAAAAGGAAAATCTGCCATTAAACCATCTATGATTCAGCCGCTTAGTTTGGTAGATCTAGATATTTACGAAAAACCTAATAGCAGTATTAACAGGATAAAAGAATTGAAGAATAATCCCCTGTTAATGGATATTCAGGACAGTGTTCCTAAAAAAACGGTAGCTCTTTTTTTACTTGAGTTGCTCAATCAATGCATTGTAGACGAACAATATGAAGAAGAATTGTTTGACTTCATCGCAGCACAAATTATTTTTTTAGAGCGTGAGCCACTCAACGCATTATTTCCAATTCACTTCATGCTTAGACTCACATATTATTTGGGCGTAGAACCACAGGGAGAGTTTTCTATAGATACCCCATACCTAAGTCTTGAAGAAGGAATATTTGTGGAAAAAAGCGGCGTGAGTACGGTTTCTAAAGAGATTTCTGAGCTCATTTCATTACTTGCCAACAATAGCAATTGGTCTTTGATTTCGATAAACTCTGATCTGCGTAGAGAAGGGCTAAATCAACTGATTAAATATTATCAATACCATATTACAAAGAACAAAAAAATGAAATCTGTTGAAATCCTTTCTGAACTTCTTCGTTTATAAAAAGGATAAGGAGCAGAGTTTTAGTATCTTTGTACAATGAAGAAGGTAATAACTTTTCTAGTCTTTAGCAGTATTCTGTTTAGTGCAAATGCACAGAAAAAAAGCGCGGATTCTGCTATTATTTTGCGCAAAATGGTCATGGATGGAGATACTTTCTATGTATATACTTTTGACGAATTTATACTAAATGAGTTTGATAACAAGGAGCAAAAAGAAGAGTATCTAAGGTTGGTTCGAAATGTTAAAAAAGTGATGCCATACGCTAAGTTGGCGGCTTTTAGACTGCAAATGATGGAGGATAATCTAAATCAACTTACCTCGGCTAAAGCAAAAAAGAAGTATATAAAAGCTACTGAAGAAGCTATAAAAGATGAATTTCTCTCTCATCTGAAAAACCTAAGCCTCAAGCAGGGAAAACTCCTTATAAAACTAATTCATAGAGAAACGGGGAATACCTCCTATGAAATACTGAAAAAATACAGAGGAAGTGCAAGCACGATGTTTTACGGACTTTGGGCGAAATTTTATAATGCGGATATAGACACCAAATTTGATCCCATAGAGGACTATCAAATAGAGTATATAATTAAAAATGCAAAATTAGAGTAAGGCTTAGGCCCTCATAAATATGAAAATAGACGTATTGGCTTTCGGGGCGCATCCCGACGATGTAGAATTAGGCTGCTCTGGCACCTTGTTAAAATTAAAAGCTCAAGGTAAAAAAATAGGCATTATTGATTTGACTAAAGGGGAGATGGGTACACGTGGGACCGATCTTACTAGGAAGCAGGAGGCTGCTGATGCCTCATCTATACTAGAGTTGGATGTACGAGATAATTTGGATTTAGGTGACGGCTCATTTGAAATAAATCAAGACAATAGATTGGCTGTAATTAAAGCTATCCGAAAGCACCAACCGACAGTCGTTTTGGCTAACTCATTCCACGACAGGCACACAGATCATGCACGGGGAGCACAGCTAGTCAAAGAGGCTTGCTTTTTAGCCGGTTTGAAAAAAATAATCACAGAAGACGAAAATGGTGAGCAAGGAAGTTGGAGACCAAATCATGTGTTTCATTACATCCAATATTATCATGTTTCCCCACACTTTGTAATAGATGTTACGCCTTTTCAGGAGAAAAAGAATGAGAGTATACGTGCATACAAAACACAATTTTTTAATCCAGAGTCTAATGAACCCGATACGCTGATTAGTTCTGAGAAATTTTTAAAGTTTGTGGAAGCACGAGGGAGAGAAATGGGAGCCGCTATTGAAGTTGAATTTGGAGAAGGCTTCACGTCTGACAGCCCTTTGACCTATGATCTTTTTAGTCTTTTGTAGGCTTTAAGTAGCAATTTGAGCCAAGGTGTACACCAATTGGTTTCATAAAATGGCTCGTCAAAACTGCCAAATGACAAATAATATTCTTTTACACTAGGGATCATGGAACCTTCAAAGTCAAGAATGTAGTTTTGACTTTGAAATCTAGATATCACTTCATTAATTCCGAAAGATAATGCATTTAGCTTCCTGCCTTCTTCATTAGGAGCCCCTAGAATATAGTGAAGCCTATTGTTGTAGTTTGCAAATAATAATGCTGCTACAGTCTTGTCATGGTATGAAACCATACAGTTAAAAAACATTTCAGGCTTCGTGTTAACCAGTAAAATCAAATTGGCATAAGCCTGCTTATCTAGTTGTTTATTAAGATGTCCGTATGCCTTTTGATAAAACTCAGTTGTTTGTGTCACCATACTTTGATCCGTAATTAAACGGAGCGTTGTTGCCTTGAGTATATTTTTTCGTAAACTTTTGGAGTATTCTTTTTGGTTTTTTCCTAGTGTAGTTATAGGAAGTATTAAATTAATCCGAGGGCTAGATAAATTACTAAATTCAATATTGCTGTTAAAGTGTACATGAGCGAATTTTGATTTTATCATGTGCCATATTTGCGCTATTAGTTCAGGGGTAAGTGCTGCTCCTATCCAGTTACATTTTTGGATGAATGGCGGTTGATATAGTTTTAAATATCCGGTCATTTCCATTCGTGGAAGAGGTATAACTCCAGCATAATCCTCTAAAATTATCGCATCCCAAACGCAAAATGCATTTAGGTAATCATAATTGTGAAAAATTAATGAGTCGTGGCTTGCCAGAACTAATGCATTCCACTTATGCTTATCCACATTTTTATTTTTGAGGTATGTAAGATCGTACATTAAGCTATAGCTTGATATTGATTCATATTTTAGCGTGCTAAAGTACGTTAATTGGAGAATATATAATGTGCGTTACTTTGATTAAAATGACACACGAAAAATATTATTCCTTTTTTTTCAAATTAGCTCTTGCAAACTTATAGATTAATACTACTTTTGCAGACCTTTTTAGAAATTGGATAGAAACATATGCCTACAATACAACAACAAGTACGTAAGGGGAGAAAGGAACTCACCAAAAAAAGCAAGTCAAGAGCATTAGACTCTTGCCCTCAGAGACGAGGTGTTTGCACAAGAGTTTATACAACGACTCCTAAAAAACCAAACTCAGCTATGAGAAAAGTAGCAAGGGTTAGACTTACTAACGGAAATGAAGTTAACGCTTACATTCCTGGTGAAGGTCATAATCTACAGGAGCATAGTATCGTTCTAGTTAGAGGAGGTAGAGTGAAAGATCTTCCAGGTGTACGTTATCACATTGTGCGTGGCGCATTGGATACTGCAGGTGTAGAAGGAAGAACACAAAGAAGAAGTAAATACGGAGCTAAACGTCCAAAAGCAGCTAAGAAATAATGAGAAAGTCGAGAGCTAAAAAAAGAGAAGTAAGTCCAGATCCTAGATTCAACGATCAGCTGGTTTCTAAGTTCATCAATAACATGATGTTACAAGGAAAAAAAGAAACTGCTCGTAAAATATTTTACGAAGCAATTGATTTAGTTGATGCTAAAATCGAAGAGGAAGCAGGAATCGAAACTTGGAAAAAAGCGTTGAATAATGTTATGCCGTCAGTAATGGTAAAAAGCCGTAGAGTAGGTGGTGCTACTTACCAGATACCGATGGAAATCAAACCAGATCTTAAAGTTTCTTTGGGAATTAAATGGATGATAAACTTTGCTCGTAAAAGAAACGAGAAATCAATGGCTAATAAATTAGCTGGTGAAATAATTGCGGCTTCTAAGGGCGAAGGTGCATCGGTAAAAAGAAAAGAAGATACGCACAAGATGGCAGATGCAAACAAAGCATTCTCTCACTTCAGAGTATAATTAAGATGGCTAAAAGAGATTTATTATACACACGAAACATAGGTATAGCTGCTCATATTGATGCAGGTAAAACTACAACCACTGAGCGTATCCTTTATTATGGTGGTGTAAGCCACAAAATAGGAGAGGTGCACGATGGTGCTGCTACTATGGATTGGATGGAGCAAGAGCAAGAGAGAGGTATCACAATTACTTCTGCTGCTACTACACTCAAGTGGAATTACAGAGAGCAAGAATATCACGTAAATATTATTGACACCCCAGGTCACGTTGACTTTACGGTTGAAGTTAATAGATCATTACGGGTATTAGATGGCCTTGTTTTCTTGTTTAGTGCAGTGGATGGTGTTGAGCCACAATCTGAGACTAACTGGAGACTTGCCAATAATTACAACGTTCCAAGAATCGGATTTGTAAATAAAATGGATCGTCAGGGTGCAGACTTCTTAAAGGTTTGTAGCCAAGTTAAAGAGATGTTAGGCAGCCACGCTTTACCACTACAATTAAATATTGGTGCTGAAGATGGTTTTGTTGGTGTTGTTGATTTAATTAACTTTAGAGGTATAACTTGGAATGAAGAAGACCAAGGTATGACCTTTCAAGAAATAGAAATTCCAGCAGATATCGTTGATGAAGCAAGACAATTGAGAGAAGAACTTCTTGAAGCTGTTGCAGAATTCGACGAAACACTTATGGATAAGTATTTCGAAGATTCAGAATCATTAACAGAAAGAGAAATATTAACTGCATTAAGATCTGCTACTATCGCTGGTAAAGTTGTACCAATGATGTGCGGTTCTGCATTTAAAAATAAAGGTGTACAAGCGATGCTTGACATGGTTATGGAAATTCTTCCGTCTCCTATGGATGTTGAAGCAATTGAAGGTATCAATCCTAAGACGGACGAGCCTACTTTTAGAAAACCAAGCGCGGATGAGCCATTTGCTGCTTTAGCGTTCAAAATTGCTACAGATCCTTTCGTGGGAAGACTTTGCTTCACCAGAGCATACAGTGGTGTGTTAGAGTCAGGTTCTTACGTGTTAAACACAAGAACAGATAAGAAAGAGCGTATTTCACGTATCTTCCAAATGCATGCTAATAAACAAAACCAAATTGAGAGATTACAAGCAGGTGATATTGCAGCTCTTATTGGGTTTAAAGATATCAGAACAGGAGATACGCTTTGTGCTGAAAATGCACCTATCGTATTAGAATCTATGGATTTCCCAGATCCAGTTATCGGTGTAGCTATTGAGCCTAAAACTCAAGGTGACATGGATAGACTAGGTATGGGTCTTGGTAAGCTTGCTGAGGAGGATCCTACGTTTGTTGTAAAAACGGATGTAGAAACAGGTCAAACGGTTATTTCGGGTATGGGTGAGCTTCACTTAGAGATTATAGTTGATCGCCTTCGACGTGAGTTTAAGGTTGAAGTTAACCAAGGTGCTCCACAAGTAGCCTACAAAGAAACTATCACTAAGTCTGTTACACACAGAGAAACCTATAAAAAACAATCGGGTGGACGTGGTAAATTCGCAGATATACAGGTTGAAATAGGACCTGGCGATGAAGGAAAAGAAGGTCTAGAATTTGTTA